>JADHWG010000023.1 GCA_016783605.1 Candidatus Omnitrophota bacterium
CTGAAGAAATTAGGGCTTCTGTCAATAGCGGAGAGATATTCATTGGTGCATTAATTTTATCGAACCGCCGTATACCGAACGGTACGTACGGTGGTGTGAGAGGACGGCAGGTGAATTAATCACCTGCCTCCTACTCGCTTCAACAACCTTCGCACCACCAACCTCGTAGGATAGTGGTGTCGGAGCCACCACTAACCTACGAGGATGGTGGTGCAGTCAATTTCACCTACGAGGTGGAATCGGTTTGGACTAATGACTGATAAAGGAGACAATGTGAAATTTGATACGATTGAAAATATTTAAATAGGGACGTCACCCATTTATTAAAAGCAACAAAATGGTAGTTCTTCCTGTTTATTGCTCAGAAGGAGATACTGTGAAATTTGATACGATTGAAAGCATAATTGAGGATATCAAAAAAGGACGTATGGTAATTGTGGTTGACGATCCTTCCCGGGAAAACGAGGGGGATCTTATTTTTTCTGCCGCTCATGTTACGCCTGAGAAAATTAATTTTATGGCGAAATTTGGACGGGGGCTTATTTGCGCTCCGGTGGCGGATGATATTGCGGATAGATTGGGACTTTCTTTAATGTCGCGGGCGTCCCAGGATCCTTATAAAACGGCGTGGGCTGTATCCATTGACGCGGCGGAAGGGGTCACAACCGGGATATCCGCGCATGACAGAGCCCATACAATAGGACTGCTCGCGGATCCGGCTTCACGCGCCGAAGATTTTGTGAAACCGGGTCACTTGTTTCCTTTAAGAAGTAAAAAAGGCGGGGTTTTGGTTCGCGCGGGACATACCGAAGCGAGTGTGGATCTTATGCGGCTTGCGGGTGAGGTGCCGGTAGGCGTTATCTGCGAGATAATGAATGAAGACGGAACGATGTCGCGTGTTCCGGATCTTATGGAATTCGCGCGGCGGCACAATTTGAAGATGTGTACGATAGAAGACCTTATCAAATATCGCAGAAAGAAAGAGAATCTGATTGAAAAAGTTGCCGAAACGAAATTGCCGACGCCGTTCGGAGATTTCAAATTATACGCGTATAGATCCATGATAGATGATTATCAGCATTTGGCGTTAGTGAAGGGGGATGTCTCACATGGTGAGGTGTTGGTCAGGGTTCATTCGCAATGTCTTACGGGAGATGTGTTTCATTCATCGAGGTGTGATTGCGGGGATCAATTGGAAGAGGCAATGCGGATGGTATCAATTGAAGGAAAAGGAGTTATCTTGTATCTTTCGCAGGAAGGCCGCGGTATCGGTATTTTTAACAAGCTCAAAGCCTATGAACTTCAGGACGCGGGATGCGATACGGTGGAAGCGAACGAAAAATTGGGTTTTAAGGCGGATCTCCGAGACTACGGGATCGGTGCTCAAATATTGACGAATTTGGGGCTTAAAAAAATAAAACTTTTAACGAATAATCCGAGAAAGATAGTGGGGCTTACCGGATTCGGACTGGAAATTGTTGAACAGATCCCATTGGAAATAATTCCGGGCAAACAAAATAAAGCCTATTTGACCGCGAAAAAATACCGAATGGGACATAAATTGGAGAAAGTATAAATGACAGAATGACAAATGACAAAATTCAAATGACAAAAGAATGACAAAGCACAAATGACAAAAAAGAACATTTTGCGATAGCGCCAAACATGTAGGGGCGGGCCTTGCGTCCGCCCGTAAATTATGAATAGTGACATGTAGGGGCGGCCCTTGCGTCCGCCCGTGAATTATGTGATTAAGACAAAATAGGAGGAGAAATGGGAGTTGTAAAGGGGACTATGATCGTCAAGGATAAGAAATTTGGAGTTGTGGTGTCCATGTTTAACGAATTTATATCACGAGAGTTGTTAGAAGGGGCACTTGACACCTTAACAAAACATGGAGTTACCGAAGAAGATGTTACCACTGTTTGGGTTCCGGGCTCGTTTGAAGTGCCGATCGTCGCGAAAAAAATGGCAGATTCCGAAAAATATGACGCGATTATCTGTTTAGGTGCTGTTATTAGAGGCGAAACACCGCATTTTGATCTCATTGCCGCTGAAGCCGCCAAAGGTGTCGCGAAAGTTGCTATGGAAAGTAAAATTCCTTGTGTGTTCGGGGTTATCACAACGGACAATCTTGAACAAGCGCTCGATAGAGCCGGTACGAAGAGCGGGAATAAAGGACGAGACGCGGCCAGAACGGCGATAGAGATGTGCAGTTTATATTCCGTTCTATAAAAAAAGGATACTTAATATGAGAAAGCGTACTTTGGCGCGTGAAGTCGCGCTTAAAATTCTTTACGCGAATGATATTACCTCTGAATCCGTTTCCGAATGCGGCAGAAAGTTTTGGGAAAATAGCGAAACGCCTCGTTCGGAAGAGTTTTCTGATCTTCTTGCCCGCGGGGTGGACGAAAATAAAGAAGCCATAGATGAGAGGATCGTAAAATACGCGGAAAATTGGCGGCTTGACAGAATGGCCACGATAGACAGGAACGTATTGCGTATCGCCATCTTTGAACTTTTGTTCATTAAAGAAACGCCTCCGAAAGTTGTTATTAATGAAGCGATCGAAATGGCGAAGAAATATGGAGACATGAATTCCGGAAAATTTGTGAACGGAATACTTGACAAAATAAACAAAACCGAAAGAAAGGAAACGCTTTCGGATCCGGATGATTGCTGAGGGAATTAATAGAATGACGGAAAAAGAGAAAAATTTGGTTGATCTGCACGTTCATACGTTGTATTCGGATGGGTTGTTCTCTCCGGAAGAGGTTGTTGAAAAAGCGTGTGAATTGGGTCTTAAAGCTATCGCGATAACCGACCACGATTGTATTGACGCGATCGCGCCGTGCAGGAAAGCGGCGGAAGGGAAAGATCTGGAAATTGTCGGGGGAGTTGAAATTTCCGCTGAATCAGCGGACGGAGATGCCATTCATATCCTGGGATACTGTATTGACGAGGAAGATACAGATTTGATGGAAACGCTTGGAGACATAAAGGCGGACAGAATTTTGGCGATAAAAAAAATGATTTCTCTTTTACGTGAAAATGATGTGTTCATTTCAGAGGAGAAGTTTTTTGATGACAACCAAAAAGGCGCTATCGGTAGGCTTAATCTCGCCAGAAGTGTTGTGCGAGAAAATAAAAATTTGAACATCAAAAAAGTTTTCGACAGGTTTATCGGAGACCGCGCTCCGTGTTATGTGAAACACAAGAATTTGGATTATAAAAAAACGATCGATCTCATAAAAAATGCCGGCGGCGTGGCGGTTTTAGCGCATCCCGGGACGATGGGCAGTGACGAATATATTCCCGATTACGTTAAAGCGGGGCTCCGGGGTATCGAAGTTTTTCATCTCAGGCATCGGCCGGATATGTGCACCCAATATTCAGAGATCGCGAAACAATACGGTCTTCTCGAAACGGGCGGTTCGGATTGTCACGGCGGATACGGCAATAAGGCGCTTATCGGCAAGGTAAAGATCGGATATGAAATTATTCGTAATTTGATGAAAGAGTCGAGAAATTATGGCTGTCAGGACTGACGCGGAACATATGAAATCAGCTCTCAAGCTGGCGAAGAAAGCGAAAGATAAAACATATCCGAATCCCATGGTGGGTGCTATCATCACCCGCGGCGGGAAAGTTATAGGTAAAGGATATCACCGGCAAGCCGGCGGGGCGCATGCCGAGATCAAGGCGATCGAAAGCGTGTCCGGTTCATGCCGAAATGCCGTGATGTATGTGACGCTGGAACCTTGTGATCACGACGGGAAAACCCCTCCTTGCACGAAAGCCATAATTGCAAGCGGTATCAGTCAAGTTTATGTCGCGATGAAGGATCCCAATCCCATTTGTGCCGGTAGAGGCATAAAACGTCTCCGGCAAGCCGGAATTCGCGTAAATCTCGGATCGTGTGAAGATGAAGCGAAAAATTTGAACCGAAAGTATATTAAGTTCATAACGGACAAACTTCCATATGTGACAATAAAACTCGCAGAATCGCTTGACGGAAAGATCGCCGCTCGTAACGGTTCATCGAAATGGATATCATCCGAAATTTCACGAAAATTCGTTCGAAAGATCCGCAGCGAGTTTGACGCGATACTTGTTGGGAGTAATACGGTTCGCGCGGACGATCCGTTCCTTCTTGATGAGGAGAAAAAAGGATACGATACGGCGAGGATCGTCGCGGACAGCCGTTTAAAAATCTCTCTCTCCTCAAATCTAATTAAAACCGCCGGAAAGTCGCGCGTTTTCATCGGAACCACGGAACTTGCGGACAAAAGAAAAATTGAAAAATTAAGAAAA
This sequence comes from Candidatus Omnitrophota bacterium, assembly GCA_016783605.1. Lineage (GTDB taxonomy): Bacteria > Omnitrophota > Gorgyraeia > Tantalellales > Tantalellaceae > BS750m-G21. The sequence goes on from JADHWG010000023.1 coordinate 4,315, forward strand.
GTGAACGGAGTGAGTGTTTTTGTTATAAAAAGCAAAAAGGGTAAAGTCGCGCTTAAACCTTTTTTAAAACGGTTATATAAGATCGGTATGGTCAACATTCTTGTCGAAGGGGGAGGCCGGATCGCGGGCGGTCTCATTGACGAGTCTTTGGCGGATGAGGTAATGTTTTTTATTTCTCCAAAGATAATCGGCGGCGACGGTTATTCTTCAGTCGCGGGTTTCGGTGCCAAAAATGTGCGCGCCGCCCGGCCCGTAACCAATGTAAAGGTCCGCCGTATGGGAGAAGACATTTTTGTGAAAGGATATCTTTGATTCCAATAAGCAATGTTCAATAAAACTGATAACCTAAAAACAACCTCGTAGGTTGAACCTACGAGGTTCAACCTACGAGGTTGTTTTTAGGTTTGTTTTTAGGAGACGAAAAAATGTTTACAGGGATTGTCAGTGAAATAGGAAAAGTAAAAAGCATTCGGAGGCGCGGTGCTTTAGTGCAGTTGGAAGTAGAGTGCGGGAAGCGCCTTATAAAAGAAACCGCCATAGGCGCGAGTATCGCGATTAACGGAGTGTGTCTCAGCGTGACACGGAAAAACGGAAGTTTGTTTTTTGATGTGGTGGAGAACACTTTAAAAAAAACCAACCTGAAGAGATTGAAAATTTCTTCGCCCGTAAATTTGGAAAAAGCGTTAAAATTGGGAGATGATGTAAGCGGACATATGGTAACCGGTCATGTTGATGATGAAAGACGGATCAAGCGAATTCAAAGATCTTCCGCCAAATGTATTCTTGATGTAAATATTTCTCCGAATGATGAAAAATATCTTGTGCAAAGGGGATCGGTCGCGATTGACGGGGTAAGTTTGACGGTGGCGGAAGTATATGGTACCTTCTTTAGAGTATATTTAATTCCTCACACGATAGAGAATACCGTTTTGAAATTTAAAAAACAGAACGATCATGTGAATGTAGAGTACGATATGACGGCAAAATATATCGAAAAAGGTTTGGGCGAGGTCATTTCAAAAGATTTCCTGCGTAAAAAAGGCTTTATATAGCAAAAAACCATAGTAAATGGTTTCCACCCACCACCAACCTCGTAGGTTGGTAGTAACCTACGAGGTTGGTGGTGGGGATTACGATGGGTACCCAAATAAAATTGTCCGTAGGGGCACATTGCATGTGCCCGAAGAGACTTATGGGTAGTGGGTAGTTTTCAAAGGTGGGGGAGTTTCTTGGTATACGAACATAAGGGAAAGGAGATAAGATGAAAGGGTTGTTGACAGCTTTGATCTTGGTGTGTTTGGTTTTCTCATCGGCAAGTTTCGTTTATGCTGACGGACCGATCGAAAAACTTGGCAGGGGAGTGGCAAACGTTTTGACGTCAATATTTGAAATACCTAAAGGTATGGGTGACGTTGCCAATAGTGACGGAGTGTTTGCCGGGGTAACATACGGAACGTTTAAGGGAGTAATAAATACGGTTAAACGCACTTTGGTGGGAGGATATGAAATTGTTACTTTCCCTATTCCTTTCCCGAATGATTACGGACCGATATTGAAAGACCCTGAATTCTTCTTGAAAAAGGCGTTGTCGTAGTGTTTATGTTTTTCGGCATCAACTGTTTTTTTTGAGCCGAATCACGAATTATACATATGTTGACGCGCCCATACAATAATGATAAGATATCGGCGGTTGAGACGCGGGTTTTTAATAAAAAAATGTGCGGGGCGTAGCGCAGCTTGGCTAGCGTGCCACGTTCGGGACGTGGAGGTCCTGGGTTCAAATCCCAGCGCCCCGACCATATTTTTTGTTACGTGAGAAATAAATTTTTTGGATTTTAGGCATTATGGATCGTTCAGCAAGAATTCAGGTGACATATAGCGGTCATGTTCACGGAGTGGGATTTCGTTTTACCGCTAGAAGTATCGCTTTACGTTTGAATTTAACCGGGTTTGTAAAAAATCTCCCCAATGGAACGGTAGAGGTCGTATGTGAGGGAGAAAAAAGATCGTTGGAAGAATTTTTAAACAAGATCCAAGAAAATCTGGCCGGTTATATCGGTGATTCGTGTATTAAATGGGAACCTTCTCGCGGAGAGTTCACTTCTTTTGAAATACGGTTCTGACCTCTCATTTTAACGGTATATACTCGCTTTGGATAAGTATGATATACGTTATCCTTTCAGACATTCATAGCAATATTCAGGCATTTGACGCCGTCGTAAAATCTATTCATAGAGAAAAAGATGTTAGCATAATTTGTGCCGGGGATGTTATCGGATATGGGGCGAATCCGGTTGAATGTATAAACGTAATGCGTGAGAACAATATAAAAAGTGTTTTGGGAAACCATGATGCGGCTCTTGTAGGTAAAATGGACATCTCGCGGCTTGTCCCTCATGCGAGAGAAGCCATCAACTGGACAAATGGCGAGATTAAAAAAAAGGATGTGGATTATTTAGATCAGTTACCGTTCGTTTTGTCCGAAAATGAGTTTCAGGTGGTGCATGGCACGCTTGACGCGCCGGAAGAGTTCGTTTATTTGACCAGTTCCCGGGATGCGTCGCGAACGTTTGAAACATTAAAAAAAAGAATTTGTTTTGTAGGGCATACGCATCGTCCGGGGGCATATATGGAAATGGACGGGAAAATATATCAGTTTTCGAAAAAAGAAATAATTCTTGATGATGACGCGAACTATATCATAAACGTTGGAAGTGTGGGACAGCCTCGTGATTATGATAATCGCGCGAGTTATTGCGTCTATTACCCCACAGAAGGAATTGTAGAGTTTCGGCGAGTTAAATATGATATTAAGTCCGCGAAAAGCGCGATAACTAAAGCGGGACTTCCGGAATCGTTGGGAGAACGGTTATTGACAGGTTGGTAACAAAATTTTCGGTAGTTCGGCGAAAGCTCAAGAGGATACTATGGAAAAATGTAAAATAGTGGTTTTGGTAAACATTTTGGCATTTATGTTTTTGTTTGCCGGGTGTAGCGGGATCAAGGATAAATTTATCCCAAAATCGAAAGAAGAAGATCCTCGGATCAAAAAATATTTTGCCGTAAGAGAATATGACGTTCATCCGACTTATGAAATGTATAGAAAACGGTATGTTCTCTGGAAAAATTGGCATAAAGAAATTTTGTCCATATTAAGGGATTCCAATCATAAAAAGATCGTGGTCGCTATCGATCAGGAAAATTCAAATCTCATAGATATGCACAATATGCTTATCGACACGGAAGCGGAAAAACTTCAAAAAGTGATAGATCAGATGGAGGAAATCGAAAAAATGATAAAAAAGGGACGTCTCAATACCGGAGGAGAAGTTCGTATCCGGCAAAAACTCGAATCTTTGGGAAGGGAAATTAAACGGGATTTTAACAGCAACAAAATGAAAGATTGCATAAGGGAAAACTTTAAGACTTATGAAGGAAAAACTTAAAATTAAAAAATTTGTGATCGGTCCGATACAGACGAATTGTTACTTGATCTACGGAGAAAAGTCTCTAAAAGGGGCATTGATCGATCCGGGAGCGTATTCAGAGGAGATAGACAAATACATAAAAGAGCTGAAGCTTGATATGCAGTTTATTCTGAATACACACGGGCACGCGGATCACATATCAGGGAACAGTTTTTATAACTTGCCCATATATATTCACGAAGCCGATGAAGCGTGTCTTAGTGATTCGGATAAGAATTTATCTTATTTTTCCGGTGAGAACATAAAACCGATGAAAGCCGAGAAACTTTTAAAAGACGCGGATGTGGTTTCACTTGGAGATATCAGCCTGGAGATCATTTATACTCCGGGGCATACTTTGGGAGGGATCTCGGTTTTGGCGGGAGATGTTTTGTTCAGCGGTGATACGCTTTTTTTTGAAGGCATCGGACGTACGGATCTACCCGGAGGAAGTTATGAATCGTTGGCGAAATCCATTAGGGAGAGAATATTTACTCTTCAAGATTCGGTGAAAGTTTATCCCGGACATGGTCCCGAAACAACCATAGCCCACGAGAAAAAAAAGAATCCGTTTGTAAAGTAGCCTTTAAATTCTCGAATACCAACTTTGAGTTAAGTCCGAGATGGAAAAATATATCGATCAATTTTTGTGTTTCATGGAAGCCGAACGCGGCGTTAGCCGGAATACGATACTGTCATACAAGAGGGATTTGAAAAAATTTTCCACATACGCTAAAAAAAATAAAAAAGATCTTTCCAAGTTTAAGAGGGAAGACATTATAGAGTTTCTGTTAACCCTTAAAGATTCCGGTCTTAAAACAGTAAGTATAGCGAGAAATCTGGCCGCGCTTAAAACTTTTTGGCGGTTTTTAATTGAAGAGGGAATTGTTGAAAAAGATATCGCGCGGATAGTTGAAACTCCGAAGACTTGGAAAACTATTCCGGATGTATTGAGTGTGCGGGAAGTTGAAATATTGTTAGATGCTCCACCTTCGGGCGATTGGACCGGCATTCGGGACAGAGCGATATTGGAGCTTATGTATGCCGCCGGGCTCAGAGTGTCGGAGGCGGCGGATTTAAAAGTCGTAGATGTAAATTTGAATTTAAATTTTGTGAAGTGTTACGGCAAAGGCGGGAAAGAACGAATTGTGCCTTTTGGAGGTCATGCGAAAAAAGCGATTAAAAAATATCTCCAAAGAACGCGTGATAAATTATCTGAAAAAACAAAAGATGAACACCTTTTTCTGTCGCGGCTCGGCAGAAAGATCTCCAGACAAAGTATTTGGAAGATAATACAAAAATACGCAAGATTGACCGATATAGACAAAAAAATTTCACCGCATATCCTAAGACATTCGTTCGCGACACATCTTCTCGAAGGCGGTGCGGAACTAGTGGCTTTACAAGAAATGCTTGGGCACGCGGATATCTCAACAACCCAAATTTATACGCATGTCAATAAAGAAAAATTGCAAAAAATTCATCAAAAGTTTCACCCCAGAGCCTAAAAGAAAGTTTCCCATACCCTCACCCCACCACCAACCTCGTAGGTTACTACCAACCTACGAGGTTGGTAGTAACCTACGAGGTTGGTGGTGGGGTGAGGGTTCTGCCATAAATTCCACCTCGTAGGTGGAATTTATGGTGCGTCAATCCCGTTTTTGGGTGGATTTTAGCGAGAAAGTGGAGAGAAAACTGGAATCTGGGTATAAATTCGCACGCAAAGTGGAAGACACCCCGATTGCACCTCGTAGGTGCAATCGGGGGTAGGTGCAATCGGGGGTGGGCGCAACCTACGAGGTTGACAGTGGGGTGATGATGGTGAGTGGGGTGGGGTTTTGGAAGGAAGATATAAGTGCTGAATGTTGCGGATAAAATGGATAAAAAATTACCTGGGAAGCTTATGGCTTTGATCAGGCTTATCGGGAAGACGGCGGACGATTCAGGCCTCGGTGCGTTTCTTGTAGGAGGATTTGTTCGAGACCTTCTGCACGGGGCGGCAAACTATGATCTGGATGTCGTGATCGAAGGGGACGCGATTCGATTCGCGAAAAAACTTGCAGATAAAATTTCGGGGAGAGTTGTTACGTATAAAAAATTTGGTACCGCGGTGATCGTAAAAAAATGGCCAAAATGGTTAGGTTCTCCGCCTCGCGCGGACGGTATATTTAAGATAGATGTCGCTTCCGCTCGCAAAGAAACGTATAAAAAGCCCGCCGCGCTTCCGACGGTGAGATTCAGTTCATTGAAAAAGGATCTATCGAGGCGGGATTTTACGATAAACGCGATGGCAATAGATATTAACAAAAAAGATTTCGGGCTTTTTATCGATTTTTTTGACGGGAAAGAAGATCTAAAAAAGTCTGTCATAAGAGTTTTACACAAGAAGAGTTTTATTGACGACCCGACACGTATTTTTCGCGCCGTTCGATTTGAGCAAAGGTTCGATTTTGAGATCGAAAAGCATACGGAATTTCTTATTAAGCACGCGGTAAAGCGGAATATGTTCCATCATACTCAAGATCAAAGGATTCGGGAAGAGTTGATGTTGATGCTGCGCGAATGGCATCCGGAAAAAGCCGTTTTCAGAATGAAGGAACTTCATGAGCTCAAATTTATTCATCCGGCGCTATCTCTCAAAAAAGACGCGAAAAAAACGTTTAATAATTTGAAAAAATGCGTTAAATGGTATAAAACAGTATGTGCCGAGGACAATGCGGACGAATGGCTTACGTATTTTATGGTGATGCTGGAGAAGCTTTCGGAAAATGAAATTCGAGAGGTATTGAAAAAATTTATTTTTACGCGTGAGTCATCAGCTAAACTTAAAAACTATAGTATGTTCGGCGCCTCTGCCGCGAAAAAGATCTCTCGAAACAAAAGAATGCGAGCGAGTGAAATATATGCGATCTTAAAACCTCTTGAAAAAGAAGTTGTTCTTTACATAATGGCAAAAGTGAAAAGCGAAAAAGCAAAACGGCGCATAAAAAAATATTTTACGGAATTGGAAAGCGTGACGTTGAAAATAAAAGGACATGATATAGCGGCTGAAGGCGTAAAACACGGTCCATATTATACGGAACTTTTGCGTCGAGTTTTATACGAAAAAATTGATGGAAACGTCACGACCAAAAGAGACGAAATTTTGTGTCTTAAAAAGATCATAAAAGAAAATGTTCGAAAGTTTAAAAAAGGGGAAAAGAGATATGACAGAACGAATGAAAAAAGTTTCAAGAGCGTTAAAACGGCATGTTTCAGATATTTTGCGGGATGAGATCAGTGATCCGCGAATAGAGTTTGTGACCATAACCAGGGTTGAAGTGCAGAAGGACTTAAGAGCCGCGAAAATTTTTTATGCAGTATTTGATGAAGAAGTGGACAAAGAAGAGATCCGGAAAGGGCTCAAAAGCGCCGAAAGTTTTGTAAGAGCCGAACTCGCGAAACGAATTGCCATGAAGTTTACGCCGAAAATATCATTTCGGAAAGACATTAAAAAGAAAAGAGATCAGTTGGTTGAGGATATATTAAAGGTAATCGAAAAAGAAAGGTCGGACGATGGACAGTGAAAACATGTTACAGGTGATGGAAAAATTGAAAAGTAAGAACAATTTTCTGATAACCGCCCACCTTAATCCGGAAGGAGATTCTATCGGAAGCCAGATCTCGATGTATTATCTTTTGGCGGCCTTGGGAAAGAGAGCGGTAATTGTGAATCATGACGAAGTTCCGGCTAATTTACGTTTTCTAACCGGTTCGGAACTTTTTTTTCAACAAGTGCCGGATGATTTTTGTCCGGAAGCGTTTATTGTGTTGGATTGTCCCGTGAAGGAAAGAACCGGGAGCGTGGCCAAGTATATCGGGAAAAATGGTGAAGTGATAAATATCGATCATCATGTGAGCAATGAATTTTTCGCTGAAGTAAATTGGGTTGAAGTCGGCGCCAGTTCCGTCGGGGAGATGATGTTTGAGCTTTTCAGCCGAATGAATATTAAACTTGAAAAAGCGGTGTGTGAGGCAATTTATACTGCCATTGTTACGGACACGGGAATGTTTAATTACGATAACACCACGAGCCGGACGCATGAAATTGTAGGCAGACTTATTTCGCAGGGAGTTGACCCAAAAAAAATGCATGAGAAAATATTCGAAACGAAAACTATCTCGGATGTGCGATTGCTTGGTAAAACTCTCAATTCTCTTAAAACGGAAGCCGATGGGAAAATTGCCTATATCAGCCTTACTCAAGAGATGTACGCCGAAGAAGGTGTGCACGCGGTTACGACGGACGAATTTATAAATTTTCCAAGGGCTATCGAGGGCGCGAAAATAGCGATCTTTTTTAAAGAAAACAGTCAGCCGGAGAAGATCAATGTGAGTTTTCGTTCAAAAGGAAAGGTCAACGTAAACCTTTTGGCGGCTTGTTTCGGCGGCGGCGGGCACGCGCAAGCCGCGGGATGTACGTTAAATTGTTCTCTTCGAGAAGCTCAAGAAAAAGTGCTGGCTGAAGCCGTAAAGGCACTCGAGAAATGAACGATGAATTTTACGGAATACTTTTGGTGGACAAAGACAAGGGAATGACGTCTCACGATGTTGTTGCCGCCGTTCGCCGCCGGTTTTCCATAAAGAAAGTCGGTCATGCCGGGACGCTTGATCCGAATGCCACGGGGCTTTTAATTCTTCTCCTCGGCAAAGCCACCAAACTTTCGAATAGTTTTTTGAACGAAGACAAGATTTATGACGCCGAAATGAAACTCGGACAAAGAACCGATAGCGCCGACTGCCGTGGCAAAATTATTTCCGAGAAAGAAGTGACGGTTACCATAGAAGAGATTAGAGCCGTAATGGCGGGTTTTATCGGCGAAATTGAACAAATTCCGCCGATGGTGTCCGCGAAAAAAATAAACGGAAAAAAATTGTATAAACTTGCCCGTGCGGGAAAAATAGTGGAAAGGCCTCCTCGAAAAATTGTCATAAAAGAACTTGATGTTCTAAAAATTAACATACCATTTGTGGAGTTTAGAGTTGAGTGTAGCAAGGGAACTTATATTCGCCAGCTCGCCGATGATATCGGTGAAAAACTCAATTCCGGCGGGCATTTGACGGAACTTCGCCGGACAATGTCCGGGAATTTTTCCGTCCGGGACGCGATAACCGTGAATCGTCTTTTAAAAATGAAAAAGGAGACGCTGCGTGAAAGTATTATACGGGTATAAAAATTTGGGAAAAAAACTGAAAAACCCAACGGCGGCTATCGGTATTTTTGACGGGATCCATATTGGGCACAAACGAGTGCTGAAAAAGGTTTTGAGTTCGAAGGGCAAGGCAAAAGAAAGAATAGTTATTACGTTCGATCCTCATCCGCGAACTATCTTGTGTCCGAAAAAAAGACCGCTCCGGATAATGTCTTTGGAACATCGTTTAATGATATTTGAAAAAATGGGAATGGACGCGACTGTTATAATACGCTTTACGGATTTCGTTGCCGGGATGACACCTGAAGAATTTATAAAAAAGATCTTATTGCATCTCGGAACACAAAAAGTTTATGTGGGAGGTAACTTCCATTTTGGAAAAGGAAAAAGCGGCAACCTTGCAACTCTCCGCGCTCTTGGAAAAAAACACGGAATAGATGTTACCGGAATAGCTCCGGTATCAAGGCGGGGGCGCGTTGTAAGCAGCAGTTTGCTTCGCAAGCTCATCGCGCGCGGAAATATTTCCAAAGCCGCGCATCTTTTGCGCCGGCCCGTTTCGATCCTTGGGACCGTGGTTGCCGGAGAGAATAGGGGCGAAAGTTATGGTTTCCCAACCGCGAACATTGATCCGCACCAAGAGGTTCTTCCACCTGTCGGTGTTTACGCCGTAAAAGTTGATGTGGATGGAAAGTTATTTGACGGGGTAATGAACATCGGTTTTAAACCTACGTTTTTCGGATCAAAATTAAAAAGGAGACGAGAACCGCAGATAGAGGCGCATATCATTGGTTTTAAGGGAAATTTATACACAAAAGCTCTTGAAATATTTTTCATAAAGAAATTGAGGCGTGAAAAGAGATTTAAAGACGAAATTAAGCTAAAACGGCAGATCGAAAGAGATATTGAGCGCGCAAAAAAGTTTCTTAAGTCACAAAAGATCACACGCAAAATATCCAAATATAAGTATCTATAAATAAAGAAGTTACACAAATGTAACCCAAAAACTCCATTTCCCCCAAAACACCAATCTCGTAGGTTACTACCAACCTACGAGGTTGGTGTTTTGAGGGAATGGGGGGTTTTTGTAGAGAATGCGATTTTATCGCTAAAGCTATTTACAATAGGATACTATTGTGGTACTATTGTACTTCGTTAAGTGACGCTGATAGAAGACTTTTCAGTCGTTTAATTGTCTCCGGCGAAGAGTGGCGGGAAAGCTGGAGATTTTGTGTATGGGGATAAGAATTCGGGAGAGTTTAAACAGGACAACAAATGGGAGGAAAAGGCAATGTCCATCGTAAAAGAGAAAAAGACTGCAATAATAACCGATTATAAAAAACACGAAAAAGATACCGGTTCTTCGGAAGTCCAGATCGCGCTTCTGACGGAACGAATAAATAGTCTTGCGGTTCATTTTAAGAAGCATAAAAAAGATCATCATTCGAGAAGAGGGCTTTTAATGCTTGTGAATCGCAGAAGAAAACTTTTGGATTATACTAAAAAGACAAATGAAGCGAAATATAAGGAGCTTCTAAAGAAACTGGGACTAAGAAAATAAAAGAAAAAGGAATGAGACATGAATGAGATCAAAGTAAAACTCGGAGTTAAAGAAATAACTATCGCGACGGGTAAATTGGCGAAACAAGCTGATGGTGCCGTAACGGTTCAATGCGGCGGCACTATGATTTTAGTAACGTGTGTGTGTTCGCATCAAGCAAGAGAGGGAATGGGCTTTTTCCCGCTGACAGTCGAATATAAAGAAAAGACGTTTGCGGCGGGTAAGATACCAGGAGGGTTCTTTAAAAGAGAAGGACGCCCCACAGAGAAAGAAATTTTGACTTCAAGAATGATCGACCGGCCCGTACGTCCGCTTTTTCCGGAAGGGATGTTGAACGAAGTTCAGATCATAGCGACCGTGCTTTCCTCAGACGGGAAAAACGATTCGGATGTTTTGGCTCTTATCGGAGCTTCAGCGGCGCTTACGATTTCCGATATACCGTTTAACGGACCTATCGGCGGAGTAAGAGTGGGACTGATCGATGGGGAATATGTTGTCAATCCCGAATTCGGTGAAATGGAAAAAAGCGAAATGGATCTGATCGTTGTCGCGAATGAAGAAAGCGTGATAATGCTTGAAGCCGGCGCGGATAAAATTGCCGAAGAAAAAGTGGTCGAGGGAATAAGAATCGCTCAAAAATCTTTGCAAGACGTAATAGACGTGCAGAAAAAGCTTCAGGAGAAAATCGGAAAAACGAAAAGAACCGATTTTGAAGTTACCAAACTAAACGAAGAATTATACGAAAAGATCAACCAAAAAGCATCCGATAAGCTGGAAAAGATCATTCAGATAAGGGAAAAACAAGAACGTGTCGCAAGCCTTAACGAGTTGACCAAACAGCTGATCGAAGAGGAAGGTCCGGATGCCGCGGATGACATCAAGGGTGATGTGAAAAGTGTTTTGAGTAAAATGGAAAAAGGACTGGTTCGTAAGATCATACTCGATACAGGAAAACGTGTTGATGGAAGAAAGGTCGACGAAATAAGACCTTTATGTTCTGAAATAAATTTTCTTCCGAAGACGCATGGTTCGGGGCTTTTTACACGCGGGGAAACCCAGGCGCTCGCGGTAATCACTTTAGGGACGAGTTCCGACGAGCAAAGAATTGAAACGCTTATGGGCGGCGACGGCGTGAAGACGTTTATGCTGCATTATAATTTTCCTCCTTTCAGTGTCGGAGAAGCTCGAATGTTAAGAGGTCCGGGAAGAAGAGAGATCGGCCACGGCGCGCTTGCCGAGAAGGCGTTAAAACCGATCCTTCCGACGAAAGAAAAATTTCCTTACACAATAAGGCTTGTTTCGGAAATTTTGGAATCTAACGGATCGAGTTCCATGGCAACTGTTTGCGCGGGTTCGCTAGCACTTATGGCAAGCGGAGTTCCCGTTGAAAATGCCGTAAGCGGTATCGCGATGGGGCTTATGTCCGCAGAAGGCAAATATGAAATACTTACGGATATTGCCGGAGCGGAAGATCATACGGGCGACATGGATTTTAAGGTTGCCGGAACAAAAGACGGCGTGACCGCCGTACAGATGGACTTGAAAGTCAAAGGCATCGGGATCGACATACTCGAAGAAGCTTTTGCTCGAGCGAAAAAAGCAAGACTGGAAATACTTGAAAACATGAATAAAGCGATTTCCGAACCGACCCAAGAAGTGGCTGAAAACGCTCCGCGTATCGTTACCGTGATGGTTAAGACGGATAAAATTCGTGACGTTATCGGCCCCGGAGGCAAAGTGATACGCAAGATAATCGCTGAAACCGGCGCGGATATAAACATCGATGATGACGGAGCATGTCAGATCGCCTCCGAAAATAAAGAATCTTTGGATAAAGCCGTTGAATGGGTTAAAGGCATCATAGAGGAACCGGAAATCGGAAAGATTTATGACGCCACAATAACCAAGATAATGAATTTCGGCGCTTTCTGCGAATTTTTACCGGGTCAGGAAGGTCTTATACACGTTTCCGAACTTGCCGACCAATATGTGAAGGAAGTTACCGAAGTTGTGAAAGAAGGCCAGAAGGTAAAGATCAAAGTTATAGGTATTGACGATCAAAATCGCGTAAAGCTGAGCATGAAACAAGCTAAAGAATAACGCGTATTTACACCGCCCTTTGACAACCTCGTAGGTTGCAATGCAACCTACGAGGTTGTCAAAGGGTGGTGCAAAGGTTCGGGACGATATTTTCGATAAGATCGAAACCGTTTAACATAAACCATACCTGATTATCAGTGAAAAAAATAGACGTTAAAATCAAACGTAAAGAGAGCGCGAGAGACCTGCCGATACCGGCATATGCCACTTCCGGCTCAAGCGGAGTGGACCTGTATGCGGATGTTGAAACCAAAACTACGATCTCACCCGGTGAAATCAAACTAATATCTTGCGGTATACACATAGAACTTCCGGAAGGATACGAAGCCCAAGTGCGTCCAAGAAGCGGATTGGCGCTTAAACACGGCATAACGCTGGTAAACACTCCCGGAACCATAGACAGCGACTATAGGGGACTCATTAATTTGATAATGATAAACCTCGGTAAAAACGATTTTGTTATCGAAAGAGGACATAGATTGGCGCAGATGGTTATCCGAGAAGTGACGCGCGCGGAATTTATCGAAATGGAAGAACTTGTAGAAACAGAACGCGCCCACGGCGGATTCGGACATACGGGAATTTAGATAGAGAGTGTCGAAGTGGTTTGATTGTTAGTTTTTTTGACAAAGTTTCCCAACCACAACCGTGTAGGCGGTGTGTCGTATATCGTATGTCGCATATGGTATGTCGCAAAAGATTCCCGCCGGAGGCGGGGACCGCCTCCGGCGGAATTTTATGCGATATACGACATGCGACATACGATATACGGCACAACAACCTACGAGGTTGTTGTGTTGCGGCGGAGGTTTTTAAATTATGTCAGGTATGCAGGCGATATTGTCCGGGATCGTGCAGGGGTTGACGGAATTTTTGCCGGTTTCAAGCTCCGGACATCTTGTGCTTCTGCATAAATTTTTTGGGTTCGCGGAGTCTAGCATGTTCTTTGATGTTTGTCTTCACGCGGCGACGCTCGCGGCGGTTCTTTTATATTTCAGGAAAGACATAGCAGGAATAATTCGCGAGAAAAACATAAAATTGATCGCGTATATATCCATCGCGACCGTACCGGCGGTTATCGCGGCGCTGGTGTTTGAAGATAAAATTGAACTCTTTTTTGCCGATTACAGAAAAAGCGCGTATATGCTTATCGTAACCGGCTTGGTTCTTTTCTCGGGACAGTTCTTTTTGCGGAAGAACGAAAATAAACAAAAACCCGTATCGTTCGGCACGTCACTATTTGTCGGCATCGCCCAAATTTTCGCGCTTCTTCCGGGGATATCGCGAAGCGGAATGACTATATCCGCGGGACTCGCCGGCGGAGTGACTCGAAAAGAGGCGTTTAGATTTTCGTTCTTAATTTCGATCCCGATCGTCGCGGGCGCGGTGATCTATAAAGTTTTGAAACCCGGAGCGCTCGACGTTGTCGCGAGCGGAATGTGGATAACATACGCTTTCGGTATGCTGGCGGCGTTTGTTACGGGACTCGCGGGATTGCATCTTGTTTGGAAATTTCTAAAAGCCGGCAAACTTTATGTTTTCGGTGTGTATTGCGTTTTGTTAGGCTCGGCGGCACTTCTCTTTTCAAAGTAAACAGAAACGGACAGATATGGATCAAGCAAGAAAAAATGAAATACTGGCTGTTATTTTGTTCGCGGCGAGCCTTTTTTTGTTTTTGAGCATATTGACGTTTAACGATCAAGACATTTCTTTCTATACGAGCGCGCCGAACATAGCATCTCAGAATGCTACGGGGCTTATAGGGTCGTATACCGGAGGAGTCTTGCTTTTTTTTATCGGCAAAGCCGCGTATGTGATACCGCTTCTTGTAATGATCTGGGGAGTGTCTCGTTTATTACAGGCGGAATCGAGACGATTTTCGTTTAAACTGATCGGTACGATCGTTCTTGTCGCGGCGACCAGCGCCGGGCTCAGTATGATGGCGGAAAGCGGCAGTACTTTGGCGTTTGATTATGGAGGTGTTACCGGAACTGTCATATCCGGATTTCTTCTTGAATATCTCGGCTCGGGCGGCGCGGTCGTGTTCGTTTCTGCTCTCATGATCCTTTCACTTTTGATCGCGACGGAATTTTTGATATTGCCGGTCATGGCGGCGGCTTTTAGATTTTTATGGGAAAACATTAAAAAATTTGCCGAATGGGTTTCTGAAAAAGCTTCCATTTTCATCGAAGAAATGCAGGAAAGACGCGAGGAAATAAAACGCGCGAAAGAAGAGACCGCGAAAAAACTTGCATCGATGAAAAGCCGTGGAGAAATTTCTCATAATGTCTCGCATGATGAGGCGATCGGGAAAAAACCAAAAGCGGAAATTGCCGGAGGAAAACTTCAGATAGTGATGCCTGGGGGGTCTCAGAAAGCCCCGAAAGGATCTTCTCGAGCGGCTCAGGTAACGCGAGACGCGAACGGACGCGCCATAAAATATAAACTTCCAAATCTTGATCTTTTGAAAACACCGTCGAAATCAATGGTAAAAAATCGTGAGGAAAGCTTAAAAAGAAATGCCGCGATCCTCGAAAAGACACTCTCAGAATTTGACGTTGACGCGAAAGTCGTTAAAATTAATAAGGGACCGGTTATCACGATGTATGAACTGGAACCTTCCGTCGGAACCAAAGTAAACAAAATTACTTCATTGGGCGACAATATCTCTTTAGCTATGAAGTCTGCCGGTATTCGGATCGTAGCGCCGCTTCCCGGCAAAGGGACGATCGGGATCGAAGTGCCGAACGAGGAAAGTGAACTGGTTCTTCTTCGAGACATCCTTGAAAGCGTTGAATATCATGAGGAAGACTCTCAAATAAAGCTTGCTTTGGGCAAAGATGTTTCCGGAGTTCCCATGATCGCGGATCTTGGAAAAATGCCGCATCTTTTGATCGCCGGGGCGACCGGATCCGGTAAAACAGTGTGCCTTAACGCGATCATTTCGAGCCTTTTATATTCTTCCACGCCGGATGAATTGAAATTCATAATGGTGGATCCCAAACGTGTGGAACTTATGATGTTCGAAGGAATTCCGCACCTAATATCGCCCATCGTCACAAAACCGAAAAAAGCGGCTTTGGCGTTAAATTGGGTTGTTGGCGAGATGGAAAGGCGGTATGAGATATTCGCCGAGAAGAGCGTTAGAAACATTTCCGCCTACAAAGAGAGCCAAACCGAAGAAGAGGAAAATTTACCGTTCATTATCGTTGTCGTTGATGAATTGGCGGACCTTATGATGGTTGCTCAGCAGGATGTTGAGGGTCTCATAATGCGGATAGCTCAGCTTTCCCGCGCGGCCGGTATTCACATGATACTCGCCACACAGCGCCCGTCGGTGAACGTTATTACCGGTGTTATTAAAGCGAACTTTCCCGCGCGGATATCTTTTAAAGTTGCTTCCAAAGTTGATTCCCGTACGGTGCTGGACGTTAACGGCGCGGAAAAACTTTTAGGGCGGGGCGACATGTTATTTATGCAGCCGGGCGAGATGACCGAAATTCGCGGGCAGTGCAGTTTGGTTGAAGACAGCGAAATACGAAAAGTGGTAAAATTCATTAAAAGTCAAGCCGATCCGGAATACATCGAAGAAGTCGCTAAAAAAATGGAAAAAGGGGGCACCGCCACGGCTCAGGAAAAAGACGAACTTTATGAGGAAGCGTTCAGGGTGATCTCCGAAACCAAACAGGCATCCGTTTCCATGATCCAGCGTAAATTGCGCGTCGGCTATACAAGAGCCGCCAGAATTATCGATCAAATGGAAGAGGACGGAGTGGTGGGAGCCTATAACGGCGCCAAACCCCGTGAAATATTAATTGAAAATTTAGAAGAATTAGAAGAAGCGGAAGAGTGAGATTATGATATCAATCAGAGAGATCGGAAAACTTTTTTCGGAAACACGAAAAAAGAAGAATATTACGATCGATGAAGCATACAGGAAAAGCAGAATTCATCCCGAAGTTTTGCTTAAAATTGAAAGCGGCGAGTTTGACAAGATAAATAAGCCGTATTTAAAAAGTTTTCTTAAACAATACGCCAATTTTCTGGAATTGGACACGGAAAAAGTTCTGGCGAAATACGAAGAAATTTCAACTTCCGTTCCGGAAGTGGGGTTCAACTTAAAAAAAATTGACGAGAAAGAAAAAGAGAAAAATAAAAAAGAACCTCCAAAACCTGAAAAAAAAGAACCGAAAAAAGAAACTCTAACGGTTTTTACCGAAAAAAAAGCTTCCGGCGAGAAAATGAAACTTATATTCGTCGGAGTGCTTTCGGCGATCCTGGCAATTTTGGTTTTGACGCTTTTTGATACGGTAAAATCAAAAATGATAAATCGTGATGGCGAAAATAAAGTGAGAACGACCAGACAGAAAAAACCTGCCGTAAAAAAAAGAGAACCAAAAAACGAACAAAAAAAGAAAATTTCCGCGTCTTCAGAGAAAAAAATAACATCCGCGGAAACGGTTTCTAAAACTAAGACGGCGGCATCCGTTATAATGGTTTTAAAAGCTCGCGGCAAAGTGTGGGTTCAGGTGAATGAGGGAGACAAAATGCTTTTTGCCGGCGTTCTTCTGAAAGGTCAGTCTAAAACCTGGAAATCTTCCGGCACTTTAACCGTATGGACCGGAAAAGCGGATGTTTTGGACTTTATTGTTAATACCCGTAAGATCAAATCTTTCGCGACCGGAGTCGTTAAGAACATAAAAGTTTCAGATCAAGGGATCAGAGTCGGGGACAGATGGGTGGCTGAACTGGAGTAAGATTTTTGAATGAAGAAAGTATATCTTCTTAGCTTGGGCTGCGCGAGGAATCTGGTCGACAGTGAAGTTTTATTGGGGCAACTCCCGACAAAAAAGTTCGATATCGTTCAATATCCCGAATCCGCGGATGTCGCCATCGTAAACACCTGCTCGTTTATCGAAGACGCGAAACAAGAATCGATCGATATAATCCTTAGCCTCGCGAAATTAAAAACCGAAGGCAAAATAAACAAACTCATTGTTTTCGGATGCCTTGCCCAGCGCTATCATAACGAGCTTGAAAAAGAGATCCCCGAGATCGACGGCATTTTCGGCACCTCGGATTTTCCCGACATACCGAGATTAATACACGCGCTTGAACCCAACAAAACGATAAAACGCGTAAATTTAAAACCCGATTTTCTGTATGACCATTCCCATAAAAGAACGCTTTTAACTCCGCCGCATTACGCGTATGTAAAGATCGAAGAAGGATGCTCAAACAAATGTTCGTATTGCGTGATCCCAAACCTTAAGGGAACTCTTCGCAGTCGAAACATAGAATCCATTCTGAAAGAGATAAAATTCTTAAAAGACACTTATGACACGAAAGAAATCGTCCTTATCGGACAGGATACAACGTCGTTCGGTAGAGACAAGTCAAAAAAACCGCTTCTTACAAAACTTCTCAAAAAAATCGTTCCCATCATGAAGTCAAGATGGATACGCCTTTTATACACACATCCGGCATATTTTACGGAAGATCTGTTGGATGTTATTTCCGACACTGACAACATATGTTCATACATCGATTTGCCCCTTCAACACATAAATGATAGAATATTGAATAAAATGAATCGCCACACAACAAAAAAGAAAGTGGAACACATAATCGATAAAATACGCGAAAAAACCAACACCGCCATACGAACTTCGGTGATCGTGGGGTTCCCGGGAGAAACAGACAAAGAATTCGCCGAGCTTTTGGATTTTCTTAAAAATAATAGATTTGAACGGTTGGGAGCGTTCATCTATTCTCAAGAAGAAAACACCCCCGCCGCGGGTTTTAAAAACCAAATACCTTTAAAAGACAAAAAGGAAAGATTTAACGCGGTTATGGAACTTCAACAAGAAATATCCATCGAAAATAACGAAAAAATGTTAAATAAGACAATAAAAGTGTTGGTTGACGAACCGAGTGGCCAAAATCCGGAACAATTTATTGCCAGATCCGAGTTTGACGCGCCGGAAGTGGATGGAACAGTTTACCTAAAAGGCGAAAACCTCACCCCGGGAGACTTCGTGAACGCGAAAATAACCGACACCTTGGAATATGACCTCGTGGGAGAAACTCTATGAATCTACCGAACAAAATAACATTAACCCGAATTTTTTTAGTTTTTGTGTTCATGGCGTTTCTTTTCATACACGGATTGCCCGCAAAGATCACGGCGCTGGTAATTTTCATCATCGCGGCGCTAACGGACTATCTGGACGGCTATATCGCCAAAAAATACAACATCGTCTCGGATTTCGGCAAGATCATGGACCCTGTGGCGGATAAAATAATGACCCTTGCCGCGTTTCTGGCGTTTGTCGAGATGAAACTTGTTCCCGCATGGATGGTGGTTATCATTATCATGAGAGAACTCATAATAACAAGCATCAGGATCATGGCTCTAAGAGACAATGTTGTCCTCCCCGCCGGAAAAGGCGGTAAACAGAAAACAGTTTCACAAATGGCATCCATAATCCTGATATTGATATTTATCGTCATCAAAGAAGCCGGGGTAGGCATGTGCGGCTTCTGGAACCCGACATTCGAATATTGGTACAAACAACTGATTTTCATAATGATGTGCATAACCGTCCTACTAACCCTAATAAGCGGCATATCATACCTAATAGGCAACAAAAAATACCTGCTAAACCAAGGAAACAACAAATAATCTCGTGGGATGTATATTGTCACAATTCAGGTAACAAATTACGTAGGGGCACGGCATGCCGTGCCCTCACACTGAAATTGCCCCCGCCACCAACCTCGTAGGTTACTACCAACCTCGTAGGTTGGTAGTAACCTACGAGGTTGGTGGCGGGGGCAAAGGCGCAAAATGAAAAAAAACAAAAACATACATAACATAATCGCGACAGTAGGCGGAGTCGGCTATTTCCCGATCGCCCCGGGCACCGCCGGAAGTTTCGCGGGACTCCTATTATGTTTACTGCTACACGCGAACACCTTCCTATATATAAGCGCGTTCATAATATTTTTTACGATCGGCGTAATTTCATCCGGAATAGTAGAAAGAGGATCCCCACAAAAAGACCCCGGTTTCATCGTAATAGACGAATTAGCGAACATATTCCCGGTTTTTTTATTCATCCCCCTAAGTGTAAAGGCAATCATAATAGGCTTTATCCTATACCGCGTTTTCGACATCATAAAAGTCCCCCCCATGAAAAAACTAGAAAAACTCCACGGCGGCTGGGGCATCATGCTAGATGACCTCGCGTCCGGCATATACACAAACCTGATCCTCCATGTATTATTGTTTGCTAAGATGCTTAGCTAATCCCATGTTACATCTCTTTTGAAAAATCCATACCAAATCGAGATCCCCGCATCCCAGACTGTGTCAAAAGCGGAATTTTGCAGTTTCTTTTTAAAATTTACTCCACTTTATGCTATAGATTCCCGCCCCCGTTTTCACGAGGGCAGGCTTGCGAGGATGACAATTTTTTTCAGTCGTTTTTGTGGAAGAGACTCTCCACTTTAGAAAGTGCCGCGACTTTTGACACAGTCTGTTCGCGGGGATGACAGTTTGGGAGTATTTTGCGACAGCCCCATTATGGATGGCAGATCGTACGTACGAATCTGGAATGAGAAAAAAACAAAAAAAATTTGCCAAATCCGCAAATGTGGTGTAAGCTATATTGCGTACAACAAATGTAAGGGAACAAAAGAGAAACAACATGTGAGCCCATCGCGCATGTTAAGAATAAAAAAATCAAGAAATGTTTGACTATATTGTAACAATAGTGTATGCTCCATGGTATACGAATGAGTGATGGAATGCGATGGAGATGATAGAATTAATGCAGGATAATTTTTTTGAGATTGAAAGGCAGAGTTACTTTTCATTTTTTACGTGAAACATTAAACAAAAAAGAAGAATCATTTTTTTTTGCGTAACGAGTTAAGGTTCAAAAAAGAAAGAAAAAAGGTAAATCTATCGTGAGATAGAGACACAAAGCCACGGGTGCTGGAAAGTTGCAGCATAGCCGGGCTGCCGCGGATTTTAAACAGTTTGATAGATATCGCTTTACCATATCTTCATCGGCAGTTCGGCTTAATTACTGGAGTGCTGATGAATATAAAAAAGTTCATCATACCCGCGATCCTGATATCGAGCCCCTATGTAATCAGCAATTACTTGGTGTTCGTATTTCTTGTTCCTATATTGGGATTGCTCTATTCAAAGACAAAAATAAAAAGTCTCCACTTTTTATTTTTCACACTCGTAACAGCCGCTTGTGTTTTACTTCCGATTTTGGCTTATGATCCCGGGGTTTATATGTTCGGTGTCATAATTGTCACCACTTTTGTTGCAACTTTTCTAATTGTTTCCGGCAAACTTATTAATCGATTCAAAAACGCGCGTTTTTCAGTGTTTATTCCTTCTCTCGTTTGGATTCTACTCATTTATGTGTTGAATTTCAGGTCAATCGCGATCAGTGCTTTTGATATAGGAATTTTGTTCCCCGCTTCAGCTCCCTTAATTTGGTATACGGGAAGTATCGGTCTTACCCTTTTGATTATCTTGTTTAATTCTGCTCTTGCGAGATATTTTGCAAAAAAAGACAAATTTGCGTTAATAACGGCGATTTTACTGATGGCTATTTTTCTATTCTCGCATATTTTTTCATTAACACGCGATCCCGGTGATTTGCATAATTTGAAACAAAATGAAAAAGTCGCTCTTATCCAGGGAGATGTGCCAAGAGATTCCATATTTGGCTATACGGAAAGATTAGAGAAAAGGATATTAAGATATATTAACTTAAGCGAGAAAGCCGCGAAAGAAAAACCGGATCTCATTGTTTGGCCGGAATACACTTTTCCGGTGGATGCAATGAATGGATTCCCCGATAAGATGCGGCCGGTCATTGACGAAATAAGAAGAACAAAAGCGAAATTCATCATAGGCTCCCTATTGACCGATCAAACCAAAGAAAAGCACAATTATAATAGCGCGCTTGTTTTTAATAACGACGGTACTCTTGGCGGCATTTATTACGCGCGGGCTTCGGCGCCATTTAATCGGAATATCCGGCTTAAGCGTACGAGTGAAGAGTTATATCCGGACAAGGTTGGCATAACATTATGTTGGGAAGAACTCAACGCGAGAATATTCAGGGATTATGTGTCTAAAGGCGCGGAATATTTTATTTCATTGTCCAGTAATACGGATCTTGATTATTTTTGGTTTAAAAGATACACCTCATTTTTCTCGAGAGCGAGAGCGGCTGAAAATATGAGGTATTTGGCGCGAGTTACACAAACAGGTATCACGCAGATCATTGATCCGTTTGGAAAAGTTATACGAAGATTACCGTCAAATTGTTCGACTTTTTTGATAGGAGAAGTACACGGCATACAAGAAAAGACATTTTATTCCGTTTATGGAGATATTTTTACTAAGATTTATATAATTTTCATTCTCCTTTATGTTTTTATCGGAACGATCGGTAAAAGACTGAAGCGTAAAGAGGCGGTGAGGACATGAAAAACACACAAAATTTTATAATGGATAAAGACAGCTTGTGGCTGGGGAGATTAAAACGCTGGAAAATGTTCAAGATTTTAAGCTGTTTTGTCGCCTTTGTGTTTTTATTCGAGCAGATAGCGTTTTCCGCGGACAGGATAGGATATCGCCGTAATTATTCGTGTGCCAAAACGATTTTGTCTAAAAAGACTGATCTTGACCAGACAAACCGCATGTCTCCTCAATATTTACAGAACGCGCAAAGAAAACATGAGCTGGTTATCCAATCGAAAAATATGATAGAGGAAAATCTGGTATATCTTATAGATAAACGTTCTCGTGGTGAAGTTTCTGAGGAAAACCTGCCATTAAAGCGGCGCACTTCCCCTGATCAGCCCGCAAAACAAATCAAATATACCCTAAGTGATTTTGATAATACGGGTCAAGCCCAGCAGATATCCGTATACAGTTATCGAGATAATTCGCGGTCACTCGAAAAAGTGGTTTCTTACGATATAAGGGATATTGACACGGCCATATGGACAAAAGGTGACCTTGAGGAAATATCTGAGGAAGGAGAAGAAAAGGTGTTGGGCAGTTTTGTCGATAGAGAGT
>JADHWG010000002.1 GCA_016783605.1 Candidatus Omnitrophota bacterium
GATGACAAAAAAGGCTGTCATCCTCGCGAACGCGGGGATCTATACCATGAAATGGAGGAAAATGTTTGTCCAATTCATTATCTAATGGTAAGTGACATCGAACATTTTTTTAATTAGTGAAAGTGGAACGAAATGGGACCATGTTTGTAAATATTCATCCGTTAAAGTATCTATTAGCATTGCTTTATCTCTCTTTGATGTAGATTTTTTTATCTTTATCATGCCGGCTAGTTTAGAAGTAATAGGGGGCATATCTGTTGCGCCATTTTTATCATACATAAACAGCCTCCTTGTCAATCCGCTTTTTCAGAAAGGGATTCATTTTTTTTCTATAACTGACAATGTCGACTGTTGAATGAAAGTTTTCCTCTAAATCTTGTTTTATGCCGATGATGTCAAATAAATCCTGTTTTGTTAGGCTGACAACAATATCGATATCGTTTTTGCCGTTGGTCGTATTTTTTGCAACCGAACCAAAAATGCCAATACGTTTTATGTGGTATTTGTTCCGGTTCTCTTCTTTGAATTTTTTTAATCGTTTGATAATTATTTCCCGATTCACAGAGCACTCCTTTTCCAATTAAACATTTCGTATTGGTAGCAGTATAGCATATTAAAACGCCTTTTAAAAGGCGGCTTAAACTGTCTCCAAATCAACCTCGTGGGTCTGTCGCAAAACACCTTTTTCTGTCATCCTCGCGAATGCGGGGATCTGTAACATAGTGTATTTCATAGGCTTATAGATCCCCGCATTCGCGAGGATGACATTTTGGGGGTATTTTGCGATAGCTCCCTCGTAGGTTGTGAAACAACCTACGAGGTTGGTTTCGGGGGCAGTCAAAAGAAATTCTTGACCTTATGGGTGGTTTTGCTGATAATGTGTGTTGTTTAAAACAGACAGGTGGATTTTATGGGCAAGATCAAGGCGATATTTTTTGATTTGGGGAATGTTATTGTTAGGGTGAAACCGGAAGTTTTGGTTGAAGGATTCCAGAAGTGCGGAAGAGTTGTGCCCGAGAGGGTTATTGATTATTTTATGGATTCGGATAACGTCAATAGGTATATGGAAGGGGAGATCTCTTCGTCGCAATTTTATTCCAAAACCCGCCGGTTTTTTAGGCTGGATATCAAATATCGTGAATTTTATGATTTATGGAACAAAGTTCTCGCGCCATATCCTGAAATGGAAGAGATCATCCGAGATCTCAAGAAAGATTATCCGGATATCAAGATGATACTTGTTTCCAACACCAACGAGGTTCATTATGACTTTGTGAGGGAAAAGTATAAGATACTGGATCTATTGGACGGGCATATTACCTCGCATGAAGAAGGTGTGCAGAAACCCGACCCCGAAATATTTGTCCGCGCGCTAAAACTCGCCGGCACGCTCCCGAAAGAGACCTTTTACACCGATGATCGCGAAGATCTAATAGATGCCGCCAGAGCAATGGGGATCCGAGCGTTTCAATTCCAAGATCACCACAAATTTCGAGCCCAATTAGCCAAATTCAATATAGAAATCTAATTTACTCCAAATTCGTAAGGGCACGGCATGCCGTGCCCTTATGCGATCGGTGATTTGTGTGACATAAAGGGCACGGCATGCCGTGCCCCTACGAAGTTGGAGTGTTGTGGAAGCTGTCACGTTAAGCTTCAAAAAAGGTAGAAAGTATTGAATTGACTGCTTTCCCCATTAGTGATAGAATAAGTCTTCGTTATGTTAGCCGTTTAAAAATGTAAATACTCCACCACCAACCTACGAGGTTGGTGGTGGGGGTTGGGTTGTTCGTAGGGGCGGGCCTTGTGTCCGCACGTTAATAATTATAATTTTTTTAGGAGGGAATTGATATGGGTAATTTTCGAGGGAAATTTTATGTGAAAGCTATCGCGGCGGTTGTCGCGGCGATCTTTTTGCATCAGCAAATCGCGTGGGCTCAAGGAGGGGCGGCTCCGGCGGCTATGCCTCCGGCGGCGCGCGTGAGTGAAAATGTTGGTGCCGGTCAAGTGGGGACCGATGTGTGTGACATTGATCTTCCTTACAATCTCGCGCATAGGGATGAAGTTTATACCGGCGCGCGCGAGGAAAAAATAATTCATCTTCAGGACGCGCATGCTTCGCTCAGCGCGCAGTATTCGCTGGTGAATCTTTTAGACGTTTTAGCGAAAAATTATGACCTTGAATTTATCGCGCTTGAGGGGACTGAGGGGGTTATTGACACGTCTCTATTAAAAAGTTTTCCGGATAAAGATATTAGAGAAAAAACCGCTGACCTTCTTATGCGGGAAGGGCGGATGAGCGCGGGTGAGTTTTTTCAAATAACTCGTGACGAAAAAAATATAATGCTCTGTGGAGTCGAGGATAACGAGCTGTATAAAGAGAATCTTGATGGGTTTTGCCAAGTGATCGAACAGAGAGAGCCTCTGGTTAAAATGGTGAAGGCGTTTAGAGGGCAAATAGACGCGCTTGAAGAAAAAGTGTATTCGGACGAACTTAGAACGTTCATATATAGAGGAAGGGCGCATAAAAACGGGACATTAAACTTTTCCGATTATTGGCGAGAAATGAGCCCGTTTCTTGAGAAATTCGGTATTGAAACCGGCACTTTACGTGATATGCCTCTTCTTACCCAATCAATTGAGCTCGAAAGAAAAATAGATTTTGAAAAAGCGAATACCGAAAGAGGCGACCTCATAAGTGACTTAACGGGCCGCCTTGAAAAAGACGAATTAAAAGCGCTAGTTCTGGAATCGGTTAATTTTAAGGAACAAAAAGTTTCACCCGCGAATTTTCATAAATATCTTGAAGAGCTTGCCAGAGAAAACAATATATCCCTCTCAGCGTACAAAAATTTCAGCATGTTCACCGAATACATATCGCTTTACGAATCCGTAGACATATTTAATCTCTACAGTGAAGTGGAATCTCTCGAGAAAACTATTCGAGGAAAACTGTACAGAAATGAAGATGAACGCGAGCTGAATAAAATATCCGTTATGACGGAACTTCTCCGTGGGCTATACAGCATAGAACTTTCATCGCGCGATTTCGGGTTTTTCGAAGAAACCCGCGAAAAATACGACGCGAAAAAGTTTGCCGCGTTTATAAAAGACAAATGCGCTAAGCATAAGGTAACGATTGAAAAAGGATACGATCTTGCCGAGATGCTCGGGGGAATAAACTCCGCCGCCAACTTTTATGAAACCGCCGCGAAGCGCGATCGGCTCATGATCCAAAATACGCTGAAACGCATGAAAAGTGAGAAAAAACGTGTCGCGGCGCTTATTACGGGAGGTTATCACACAAAAGGTCTCACCGAAATAATGAAAGAAAACAAACTTTCATACCTTATCATATCTCCGAAATTTGAAAAAGACGAAGAAAGGCCCTATGTCGCCGTTCTTACCGGCAAAAAGAAACCTTACGAGGAGCTTCTAGAATCCGGAAAATACCAGATAATGGCGGCGGCGTGGAACAATCCTAATGACACCCCGGAAAGTCAGATTTCAAAAACTGAGGAAATAGTGGCTTTAACCCGGGCAATAAACGATATGACTCAGGAAGACTGGGAAAATAACGGCGAGGAATGGAAAGGTTCGTTTTGTCCCGGTTCTTCTGTTGAAATTTTTAATGAGGATAAATTTAAAGAACTAATCGAGACTGTGGAAGGAAGAGAAATAGATGGCGCTGTTGTTACGGGATATAAGGGCGGTGAGCCGCGCGTCGCGCTAAAGCTTAATGAAAAATCCGAGATTCAACGAGTAGAAATTACCGAAAAACACAAGAGAATCTGGGAAAAACGTACTGGTAATATTATGCTACATGTGAACCAAGTTTTTTCGATGACAAAATTAAAAACAGAGAGTGACATAGCGGAGTCAGTGGGCAATAAAATCGATAATCCGACAATAGATACAGAATGGCAAAAGAGGAATATGATCATACATCCGGCTTTGGTGATTTCGGAAGAAAATATAAACAATACCATCGATCGGATGAGACCCACTGTCATAGGGGTGGGACAAGATGAAAATGCGGAACAGAAAAGAATAACCGAAGAAATAAAAAGAGTGCTCAAAATAAAAGGAATTAATGAGGCAGAATTAAAAGATAAAATCGTTAAGAAATTTATAAACGCGGCTATGGAAGAGCTTAAGAGAAGGAATGAATCTAATCAAACGCCGAACCAAGATGAGCCTTTTGTTTTGACGTTAGAGAAGATAGAGAAGATTTGCCAAAGTTTAAGGGATGAAGCAGATAGTAGCTCAGTTGGACAGAATCCAGATGACCTGCGTAAGAAAGTAGAAAGAGCATTTATGGAAATGGGAGCTACGGAAGCATTTCTTAAAAGCGGCGCTGTCGAGAAACAGATACAACTATTAATGAAGATGATCGAGAAAAAAGACGAGAAGAGTAACCCTAACGAGGCGAATTCGATATTTGCAAAGCTTGTTTCCAAAGATGAGGCATATTGGAACAATGTCGAAGAAGATATAAAGGGATATCAAAAAGAATATAACACTACATATGTGAAAACTTCAAAACCATCAATATTTGAGCAATCTGAATTGGAGCAAACTGAAATAGATTTGGTTCGGGTAGTAAAAAAAGAAGAGAAGCTTGGGCTTGTTGATAATTCCTTGGTAGATTTTTTTAAAAAACTAAAAGATATGGAATCGGATAACGTATCTACTGAAGCACCGGATCAAGTTAAGACGCCGCCTGCCGAGTTTGAAATTAAAGATCATGAAATAGGCTCCCGCGCGTATCCAAAATCAACCAAATTTGTAACAAATGAACCCACCCAGACTCAAGAAGATCCGATTGAATCCAAAGACATAAAAAAATCGTTCATGGAAAAAATCGAAGCTCAACTTGTGAGAATGACTTTTACGGCAACGATATTTACCGCGCTCATGTTGATAATACTGCGGGGTGTAACACATAATCGAGCCAAAAAGGAAGAAGAGTACGCACCTCTAGTGGTACAAAAAAAAGAATCTGACGAAAAATCGGTGGATGAGGCTGACGCTGTGACGGTTAAAAAAGACAACTTTATAAAATCAATTCCGGGAAAAATCGTAAAGTTTATAAAAGACAAAGCCAATTTGGTTATAAGGCATAAAAATCTGATCATAATGATGTTTGTATCTATCGGTTCGATCGCGGCGATTGCAAACGCGGAGTCTTTTGGATTTGTTCAAACGATAGAAAGAGTGTCATCAACACCTCTATTCGCGACGTCAACATTTGGGATGGTAGAACTCATGATGGTGGTGGGGGCCGTAGCTCTCACTGTCTGGGTGTTTTTGAGTTTGGGCAAAGGAGAAATAGGCGCGGAAAGAAGATTACCTATTATTGAGATACTTCGCAAAGAAACCTGCAAGCTAGATATTATTGTTGCGGGAGTTTTCGCGTATCAGACCATTATTCAATATATGGCGGACGGTGCTTTTACGAAAGGCGTGTTCCTTTTTGCGATAGCAACTGCCGCTCTTATTTTTTCCGTATGGACATTCATAAAAGATGGACTGCTTGTAAAAACGGCGGGTGTGGAAAATAGAGAAACAAAGATGATAGAAGGAGATTTGAAATCTGGTGCTGTTGTAATGACAGTTACAAAAAAAGTTGAGGATGTTCCAGTTGCGGAAGTAACGAGTCGAAAAAAATTACTTTTTGTGCAAAGCAAAAATTGGTTAAAAAGCAAATTTGCGTTAGCTAAAAAATATAAAGACCTGATATCAGCTCTGTTCGTTTCTTCAATAATAGGCTTAGTGTCAATATCGCAGGCATATGACGGGAGTATTGGGTTGAGTCCTTCTTCGATTATGGCGATGGCGGTGTTGTCCGGTTGTACAATAGGTGCGCTGGTATTTTTAATAAGAAGCTTAGATAAAACAAAAAAAATTAGTGATAAAAAAAACGCTTCTGTAGAAATTCCAAAGATAAGAAATTTCAAAGAATTAAAAGGATACGCGGGAATAAGCATTGTAACTTCGGCGATGACGCTTTTAATTGGATATTTTCACAAACCGCTTTGGCAGATATGCTTGGATCTTCCAATGAAACATGAAATATTAGGTTCAATAACGGTTGGAGCGGGACTTTTAACAAGCGCGGTCGTGGCGGGAATCGCGATATGGTTTACGTGGATTACACTAGACGCCGCAATACCCATGGGGCTTAAAAAAGCCGGTTCTTTTGTTAAGGGCATATTCCGTTTTGTAAAGACGTATTTTAGCGTGTTTATTGGGACAGTGTTTGCCGGGACATTGTGGTCGACGGTTGCGCGGGCGGTAAACAATTCTGCGAATGTCGTAAGTATATTTGATGTGACCCAAGGAACAAAATTTAGTGTGATTATTCGATCGATACCGCGTAACGTGATCGTGCCGTTCGCTATTGTGATGATGACGGTTATTACGGCTGTATGGATATTTTCTGCGATTGTAAAGGCGGTTCGTTTGTATAGAGCACAGGAGAGAGGAAAAGTATCCGAAGAAGAAGTAGGAGAAATTAAGAAAAAACAGAACCGTTTTAATATTCAGGTATTTTCCAATATGGCGTTAATTCTTATCAGTTTTTTTGCGGCAAATAATGTGTCTTTGACCATGGAATACGCGCTTGTAATTATCCCTTTTGCTATTTTGGGACTATGCGTATATTCAATATATTCCGCGATACATTTTGTGTGCAAGCTTGTGCAGGATTACAGGAAACCATTAACGGAGCAGAAAAAATCGGAGCGGAAAAACAAAAAGCGGAGCTCAAAAGGAGAGGTTAAAATTTCTCTTCTTACGGGTATGGTTTTTATGTTTATCGTGCTTGCTATAGGATGCATAACGCCGAAGGTTAATACAAAATCGGTTTTGGATAAAAGTGTGGCAAAAACGAAGATGGCGGAGACGGTTGGGACGCAGAAAATGGATGATTCTAAAAAAATGGTGCCGCGAACAGAAACTGAACCGAAAAAGAAAGAAATTAAGATATGCGGGAATACACCGAACGTGCATGACGCGGCGTGTGATGTCATAATACTCAACCCGAGTTATGGCGCGGTACAGGATGAGTGGCCGGATGAGATTTATTTTGATTATTGGGGAGACATTACGGGGTATGAGGTTGAAATTATTTTTACGGAACTAGGAAAAAGAGAAAACACAAGAATTGAAATTTTCTTAAAAAACAAGAAATACATCAATATGAGTTCGGGTGCGGTAACGCCGGATAAAGATGGCGTAGTCAGGTGGAACCCGGCGGCTGTTGAGGGATGGCTTTTCAGAAAGTCAATGGCAAAGGCAAAAGCGAAATTTATAAAAAATAACGCGGCAATAAGTATTAAATTTCGAGGTATGGACGCGGAAGAGGGGGAAGATCATATAGAAGAAATCCGGTTTGTCAGGAAAGAAGTTAATAAGTCAAAAGGTGTATCTCGTTCGAAATTATTCACATGGGCGCCGATAATCGCGCTGACTTCATTTATTACGGGGTCGGGGATATTTAACACGGCGCTTGCGGGGGCGGCGGGGCTTGGCTGGATGAATGAGATTGAGGCTATTGCCGTGTCATCTCCATGGGGTGGATTGAGTCTAATGTGTTTATTGTTTGGGGCTATGTTAGCCGGCGCGGGGGCAATAGCATATATTTTTACCAATCTCTTGAACCTCTTTTCTTCGGAAATGGAAGGAAAAACTCTGCTTAAGGTGAGTCTGATCTGGATGGTATCAACCGGAGCAATCTTAGGATTATTGGCGAAAATCGGATCGATCGCAATCTGGGTAAACCGGTTTTTTGTTGGTGATATGCTTATGTCCTCCGGACTTACGACTATCGGAATGTCGACACTTTTAATCGCGCTCTTTGGGACGGCAATGATATCCGCAGGGTTGGTAATGAAAGGGACGCATGATGTGTACTTTCAAAATAAAAAACGTGCTGAGGTGATATTTTCAAGCTTGGGCAGTGCGGCGGGGAGCGGGGTGTTGTATGTTCTGGCGCGCAATTGGCGGTTAATCGGTAATGCTTTGGAGGTGCTTGTGGTCGGAGGCCCGGCTAATATCGTTTTCGCCGTGGTTATCACGGTTGGCGGTTCCATAGGCACTGTACTGTTTGCCGTTGCGACACTTGTGGCTATATCAAAAACGTGGTTTAAACTTGGGGAATTATCTGCCGAGAGAAAGCGTTCGGGTACGGCGCTTTTTACCGTTATAATGCTCATATTCGGTATTATGTTTTGTTGGGTTCCGGGAGTTGGGGCTAGTGGCGAAAAACCGGAAGATTTACCGGCGGTGAAATATACGGAGCCGAGAACTCCGGGGAATTATGTAGAACCGCGAGTGCCGGGGATCTATGTAGAACCGCGAACGCCGGGGACTTTTTCCGCGGCGCCGGATTCGGTAACTCCGAGAACAGATGTCGGGACGGATGAAGAAATTATACCTTTAACGGGGTGGTATCCGGAAACTTACGACGACAGTCAGGGGATTGTTGACGTTTATTGCGGCGAAGACGGAATATTGAAAATAGTCGCCGATATGAGAGGGCAGGATGATTATAGGCGTCAAGGTGAGGTTTACCGTAATCTTGATGAAGCAACAGATTTTACCGGTAAAAAAGAAAGTTTTAAGGTTCGTGTGCCTGAAAAATACGCTTTGAATCAGGAGAATGGTGTCGTGCCGTATATGATGGATGTGAACGGGAATAAGCAATACGCGGATAGGGTGAAAATTACGCGAGCCGGGGAATGGGTAACTGTCGAGATGGTTCCTATGCCGTATGGGCGCACGCGGTTGAAAGGAAATGCGGGGAGATTCAAGTGGACGGATCCCGGGTTTGATCCTTCTCTTGGGATAACAAGGGTGGGTATAAAGTTTGTTATTGATGAGAAAAGTACGGATACGTTTATTTCGGAGAATCCGGATGGGACTGTCAAAGACGGTTATATTGAAGTTGCGGATATCAGGATCGTGCCGATGGAAGGTGTTGTTCATGAGGCCGAATGGCAGAATGTTTATAGAGACGAGCCGATTGTTGTTCCGGCAGTAGACGCGGGGACGTTTGTCGCAAATTCAGGGGTGTCTCTTTATCTAAAGACGTATGAACGGGCAATAGGGACACCTGACGGTGTAACTGCGCATTATGAAGAAACTTTGAATGAATTCAAAAAATTAGCATCACGGGGAGTTAAAAAGGCGAGAATACTTCTGTGTATAGGATCAAAAAATACAAGCGGGATAGAATTTGATGATAACGATATGCCGATTGGGTTTAAAGATTTTGAAGGAGAGGACCTTAGCGGAGAAGAACTTGCGATACTTGATTTTGCAAATCTGATAAGAATCGGTACGGAGACGGATATAGAAATGGCATTAGTTTTGCACAATAAAGATATTACGGAAGCACATCCCGGTGTTTTTGGCGATGAGGAGAAACGGGCGGCGTTAGTTGCTCTTGACAAGATCCTGCTTGATGGAGCGAAAGAAATGTTGGAGGAAGATGTTTGGGAATATTTTGAATATGGGGAAGCACTGAATGAACCGGATGACGCAGGAACACATTCCTGGTATACCCAGGAATTCGTAAAGGCAGAGAATAAAATGATTAGGGACGATATCGGAAAACCCGTGACTCTCGGTCCGGCAAAAAGAGAACATATAGGTAACTGGCTCCTTTCGGATTCGGAGATGCTTAAACCAGGAGATATGTTCCAGATTCACGTATATAACGATAATCTTGATGAACTTCTCGCGGAGCTCAGGAGAAACATAGGTGAATTTGAGTGGCCGGAAGGTGTAACGATTTGTTTTGGTGAAGCGCAGGGGAATATCGGATCAGATTCAGTTATATCTGAAGCGTTTCCTGCCGCGCATAGATCCGGTGCGAAAAGAATATATTTTTGGCGTGACAACCGGCTCTCTCCGAAATATACGGTGGATGAGGATGAATATCAAAGTACCGCACAATACATGATGAGCGCGGATTATGATACTGATGTGCCGGATGAAGTGGATGATACCGAACTACCTATAGCTCGTGCCGCTGTTAGCGATCAGACAGTAGATGAAGGTGTAGAGATAATCTTTAACGCCGGCGAGTCAACTGATGAAGGTGGAGAAATAGAAACTTTCAGTTGGGATTTTGACGATTATGATGGCATACAGGAAGACGCGGGTACGGTAACGGCAACACACACCTACGATGAACCAGGAGTTTACTTGGTAACTTTAACCGTAACTGATACCGCGGGAAATTCCGGAACGGATACCTTAACGATAACAGTGAATGAAGCTGTCGTGGATGACGATACGGATGTAACGAATGAGACGGACGTGGATGTGACAGATGAGACGGACGAAGGTGTGACGGATGAGACGGACGGGGATGTGACAGACAAAGCTGACGATACGGATACAAATAAAGACGACGTTGATAAACCCGGAAGTACGCTTGATACTTCTGACGGAGGGTGTTATATCGGTACAGCGTGGTTTAATGATAAATCTGATAAATCGAAAGATATGAAACGTGAAAACACCCCGGGCGCGGAAGTGCTTGCGCGTGAAGGCGTGGGAAATACGCTTTTTGATAAGGTGATAAATTGGTGGGAGGGTTTAAAAACTTCGGTTAAAAAGCATTTTAACTTGGTTGTTATGATAATGTTTGGAGGAGCGCTTTTCTCGACTATCGCGCGTGCGGGAGAGCCGGGTGCTTTTGGGGAGGTGACAAAACAGCTTTTC
Source organism: Candidatus Omnitrophota bacterium (assembly GCA_016783605.1). GTDB lineage: Bacteria > Omnitrophota > Gorgyraeia > Tantalellales > Tantalellaceae > BS750m-G21. The sequence continues at coordinate 10,738 of JADHWG010000002.1, forward strand.
GCGGTGTCGACGTTCGGGAAAGTGGAACTTGCGGTGGCGTCTCTTTCCGCCGCTGTCGCGATTGTAACTATGATTTTAGCTTTTTGCAGAATAAATACGATAGAAGATGTATCTTTTCAGGAAAAGCCTGTCGTCAAAAAAATACGGATGGTAAATAACGTACTTTTGGGTGTTAACATTGGTATGGGTATAATGAAGGCGGCGAGGGGCGGCGGTTTTACCGCCGGAGTATCTCTTTTTTGTATATCAACGCTTTTGCTTGTGATTTCACTTTTGATGTTGAAAGAGAAATTTGTGGACGCGCCTTTGGCTGGCAAACTCAACAAGGCTCAAGCTCGACGTTGGAATGCTATCGAATACTCCCGCGTAAAAACACCGATCAAAGTTCAATTTTGGAAGGTTTTTGAGGGAGCGAAAAAATGGATTCGTTCCGTTAAAAAGCGTTTTGACGTGTTTATTATGACATTATTTGGAGTTGTGTTGAGTGCGGCTATTGCCAGTGCTAAATCTGGAGAAACTTTTGCTGAAGCATGGACATTCGCGGAAATAATAGTAGGAATTATTGGAGGATTCGCTATAGCGGGAACGTTTCTTATATTGTTGGCTGTAAATTACATTATTAGACGCAACTATGAGGAAAGAGTAAAAGAAACTGAATTTAAAGTTGCGCTTGGATTGTCGGAGAAAATGTATGCGGACATCGTTAGAAATGGTCATAAGAATTTATTGAAAGAAATAACAAGCGATGTTGAAATAATACATCTTGAAGAAAGCGTTAGCCGGGAAGTCATGCAGGAAGAATTTAATGAAAAGACGAGGGGTCGAAGAGTTGTAGGTGCGATCGTGGATCCGACCGTGCTTGAAGTAATTAACGGCATTGATGGAAACGACAATTCGCATAGCAGAAATCTTGATAAAAGTATGCGAATAATAGAAGATTTCATCAAAACCGCGAAAAAAGAGATCACGCCCCTTATGGCGCCGAAAGCCGGGTTTTTTAAACTGAAAGGGCTCACACAAAAGGCGATCAAGGAAGATTTTGATAAATTAGAAAAATTAACTAAAAAGAAAACAAAAGAGTGGGATGGCAAAATACAAGTGTTAGTCAGAACTTTGCCAGCGGAGAGTCTCCAGCTTGTGGATAAAGGTGCGTATCATGTTCCGGTGAATAAGTGGCATAGAGCGGTTGTTGGGGAAAATAGAGTGAGTATAGACGCGAAACGTTTAGCTAAGGGAGGAGGAGGTCTAATTGTAGGTTCTAATCGCAAATACATAAGTGTGTCAGCGTATGATCTCGCGGATTTGAGGTTTATCGCGAACGCGATCAAAGATTTAGGTGTTGATAAAGAAAAAGCGTCTCAGTTTATTCACGTGAGACTGCGCAACAATAACGTGCGGACACGGGAAGATCTGCAAAAGTATATGGAAAAAACCGGACTAAGCGGATATCTTTATCCGAAAAATGTGGATATTGTTTCCGAGCAGGAAGAAAAAGATATGACGCTTGAGAAAATTCTTTTTAAGGTGAAACATATGTTCTCCGGAGCGATGATTTCTGTTAGCAATGATCAAATTTTTGTCGGCAATACGAGAGACTTGAATCTTTCTTCTGCGGATAAAATTACGCTAAGCCGCGAAAAAGCGCCAAAATTCGTTCAGATGAGAGGAGAGGGAATTGTCTCTCAGCTTCTTCTCGCTCTGGTTGAGTTTAGCGCCCGGGAAAAAATACCGGCGAGTTTGGGAAAAATAACGCTTGATCCGAATAAAACGGGGCTTAAGATATACATATATGTTCCGAAAATAAAAAAAGCGGATTATGACGCGATACTTGACGTTATAAAGAATTATGAGAAGATGATGATGAGTGTTTAATCGTTGGTTCGTTGATCGTTGTTTCGTTGTCTCGTTGATAGTTGTCTCGTTGATTGTTGATCGTTGATGAGTGTTTAATGTTTGGGTGTTGACCATCAACCTCGTAGGTGTGATAATTCATACCAATTAATTGTACATTTGTAGTTATGAAATGTATGTTTCTATGGGAATATGGGGGCACATGCAATGTGCCCGCGTATCCTTGACAAGGTTCATCATATATGATACACTTTATTCAGAGGTGAAAACTATGCCTACAAAAAAACCACGAATAAATGTAGTGCTTGAACCAAGATTGTACAAAATCTTGGTAAGAGTGGCACATGGAGAAGGGATTTCTGTATCTTTGGCGGCAAGAGATTTGATAAAGGATGCTGTTGAACTTTACGAAGATAGGTACTGGGCAAAAGTCGCTGAGGAAAGAGAGAAAACTTTTTCTGACAAGAAGGCTTTAACCCATAAGGAAGTTTGGGATCAGTGAAATACACTGTATTTTATCACCAGGATGTAAAACAGAAAGATCTTTCGTCTATCCCGGAAAATTTAAAGCAAAGAATTCGTAGGGCTATAGAAGAAAAATTAATGTTGGATCCTGAAAACTACGGTACTCCTCTAAGGAAAGGTTTACATGGGTACCGAAAATTGCGAGTAGGAGATTATCGGGTTATTTACAGCATTCGGAAAAGTAGTGCTAAGATTAAAATTTTCAAAATTGGACACAGAAAAGAAGTATATAAGAATGCGCATACACGTGTAAAAGAAGTGTCTTACCTAACAAAATGAAACTTCATCTCCAAAAATCCCACCTCGTAGGTGGAAAAATTTCACCTACGAGGTGGGATTTTTGGCGCAAGAAGGGACTGTCGCAAAATACCCCAAAATGTCATCCTCGCGAAAGCGGGGATCTATAAGTCTAAGAAACACTATATGTTACAGATCCCCGCGTTCGCGAGGATGACAGAAAAAGGTATTTTGCGACAGACCCAAGAAGAGAAAAATTCCGTAGTATTTTTTTTTAAGTGAGAGGAATATGCTATAATTAACAAATTATGAAAAAATTTGGATTTGTATCTATATCAGGGCGGCCCAATGTGGGGAAATCGACCATATTGAACGGGCTTTTGGAGGAAAAAGTCGCGATCGTGAGCCCAAGACCGGAGACGACGCGCGACAATATACGCGGGATTCTTACGCGTAAGGATTGTCAGTGTGTGTTTATTGATACTCCGGGGATCCATCGGCCGCACGACCTTTTGGGAAAAATAATGCTTTCCCGCGCTCAATCTTCACTTATGGAGACGGATATTGTGCTTTTTGTTACCGAAAAGCATCAAGCTTTCGGAAAGGAAGACCAGCATATACGCGGGCGTTTGTCCTCCCCTGAAAGCGGGAAAAAGGTTATTTTGGTGATCAACAAAGTGGATAGGGTGAAGAATAAAAAGCTTCTCCTTCCGCTTATGCAAAAGGCGCGTGATTTTTATCCTTTTGACGCGGTCGTGCCTATTTGCGCGCTTAAAGGCGAAGATCTGCAAACGCTTCTTAAGGTGATAGAGACGTATCTTCCCGAGGGGCCTTTTCATTATGAGGATGAAGATCTGACCGATAAAAGTATGGAGTTTATGATACGCGAAATTATTAGAGAAAAAATATTGGGCGGGACATACGAAGAAATCCCGCATTCAATAGCGGTTATGGTCGATGAGATCAAGGAAGAAAAAGGGAAGATAAATGTTTATGCCACGATCTTTGTGGAAAGAACATCGCAAAAATCGATCATTATAGGATCCGGCGGCGCGATGATCAAAAAGATCAAAACCGCCGCGCGCAAAGATATAAAAAAACTTTTTTCGAAAAAAGTGACTCTCAATTTATGGGTGAAAGTTTCTGATAAATGGAAAAGAAATCCCGCGGCGCTTAGAGAATTGGGATATGTTGATTAATGGTCGCTGTTTCACCAGAGTAGGTGGAAAAGAGCTCCACCTACTCTGGTGAAACAGCTTTAGTTGCATGTTACAGGTTGCACGTCACACGCTTTCCCGCCGAAAGCGGGTTCGTCTTCGGCGGGAAAGCTGTAACCTGTAGCTTGTAGCGTGTAACAGCTAACATAACCGCTGTTCCACCTCGTAGGTGGAACAGAGCTCCACCTACGAGGTGAAACAGCTGACATAACCGATTGTTCCATTGTTCCACCTACGAGGTGGAAAAGATGTTGGAAATTTGGGTTTTAAACGTATAATAAGAGTGGGAATTGGGCGTGAGAGTGGAATAATAAACAAGTTGGTAGATCATGAAACATTGGGAAGAAAAAAATAGGGAAATTCAGGTTTTCGAGGAAAGGGTCGCTCGGGTTAAGGATCTTTTGGAGAAGGGGCTGGATAAGGAGTTGGCGTTATTTTTGGCAAAAATAGAGCCTGAAGACGTTGCTGAAATATTTGCTGATTTTTCCGTTGAGGAGAAGCTTAGGATATTTAATTCTCTCAGTTCCGAAAGCGCCGCGGTTGTGCTTGATGATACGGATCCTCAAACTCGATTGCAGCTGCTTCAAAAAATAGACGCTAATAAATTAGCAAAAGTTTTGGAAGAGATGCCTGTGGACGAGGCGGCTGATGTTGTCGAGGAAGTCCCGGTTGAAAACAGAGTTGATATACTTGACTTGATGGAAGAAAAGGATGCTGAAGAAGTTGAAGAAATTCTTAGCTATCCTCCGGAAAGCGCCGCGCGTGTTATGAATCCCGAATTTATTTTCGTCAAAGAAAATAATGATGTGGAAGATGCTATAAAACATATACGAGAGCAGGAAGTGGATGAGGATATATTCTACGTATATGTGGTGGATGAGAAACAGAAACTTCGCGGCGTAGTGCCTATCCGTAAGTTTCTTACGTCTCCTGAGGGGACTGTGATCAAAGATATTATGGAAAGGGACCCGCACTCCATTCCCGCTCGTGAAGATCAGGAAAAAGCGGCTCTCATCATGAAAAAATATGACTTATTTTCTTTACCGGTAGTGGACGATAGCGGAAGTTTGGTTGGCAGGATAACTGCCGACGACATTATTGATGTTATGGACGAGGAGCATGCCGAAGACATTAGCAGAATGACGGGTACGATAGAGGAAGAGCAAGGTACGGAAACAACTTTGCAGGCGGCTCAGAACCGGCTTCCGTGGCTTATAGCGTGTATGCTCGGGAGCATTGTTACGGGGCTTGTGATACAGTTTTATGAAGTCACGCTTGCCGAAACTATCGCGCTGGTTTCTTTTATTCCGGTTATTACGGCCACCGGCGGGAACAGCGGAGTGCAAGCTTCGACTGTTGTTGTTCGAGGAATAGCGTTGGGGCATATGTCTTATCTGCATGTTGCCAGTGAAGTGTGGCGGCAGTTTAAGATCGCTTTGGGGTTGGGAATTGTTTGCGGCGGTGTTCTTACGGGTCTGGCGAATATATGGATGAAAAACAGCAAGGTCGGCATTATTGTCGGGCTTTCCATTTTTGTGGTTGTGGTATGGTCGAACTTTGTTGGTGTGGTGACTCCTATGATATTCAAAAGGTTGCGTATAGATCCGGCCATAGCGTCGGGACCGTTCATAACCACTTTGAATGATGTGATTGGAGTTGCCATTTATCTCGGAATCGCGACGTTGTTTTTGGCATGATACAGCTTTAGTTGCATGTTACAGGTTGCACGTTACACGTTTTCCCGCCGAAGGCGGGTCCGCCTTCGGCGGAAAACCTGAAACCTGAAACCTGTAACGTGGAACAGCTTGAATGGTTAATTGAAAGCGTTGGAATTTTGTGATATACTCGGGGTTCCGGGGCGCGCGGAGTTAAAGCGGAGGTGAAAATGGGAAAGATATTGAGTCTTATGGTTGGAACGATAGTTGTGATAGGAGGGGTTATACTGCTTATTAACTGGTGGGGTGACCTTATTTATCTTTTGAAGGGATGTATTCCGATCTTGCTCATAATCGGCGGCGGGATCTCGATTTTGGCCGGGATAAGTGAGATTAAAGATACAAAAAAAATAAAGCCGGCATCCAAATAAAAAAAACGCCGCCAGTGTATAATGTATGGAAAGGGGCAAGGGAGAAAAGTCGTTATTTGGATCTTTGGGCGTAATTTTCTTCTTTGCCCTTTTGTTTATTCGCGAGGATGACAGAAAAAGGTGTTTTGCGACAGACCCTAAGAAGGTTTTATTATGATATATTTTTGCGGGATAATATTAGTTATCGGTCTCTTTTTTCAAGGATGTTCAACCAACACGGCTCAAGAGGAAAAAAAGATCTTGGCGCATGACGCTTCTTTTCAGAAACTTTTGAATAAGCGCGATTCTCTTCAAAATGAAGCGAATCAGAAGGCTGAACTTTTTCGTAAAAAGGGGAAAGATATAGATAATAAGATCAAAATTATGCAAAAAGAAAAAGTGCGGCTGAAGAAAGAATATTTGTCGGTGGAAGAGAAGATCATGAGGCAGCTTCAACCGGAAAAGAGAGCCTTGCAAAAAACTCTTAGGGAACTAACCTATCAATACAAACAAAAGGCGGATGCCGTTCGGAGTATTGACGGAGATATTAACGAGATCAACACGCTGATAAAAAAGAAAGAGAGTTTGTCTTTGACGCAGGAAGAGATGCGGATCTGGAATGAACGATTGGCCGCTCTCATAGAAAAAAAAGAAACGGTAATTACGGAAAAAAACAAGGTAAAGAAGGAAATAGAAATAACGAAGTTAAAGATCAAGGTTTTTAGGTAGGGGCGCGGTTTCCGCGCCCTTTATCATTTTTATACCATCAGGGCGGGGAGACCCCGCGCCCCTACGAATATTAAGGAGAAAAAGGTGCAGATTAAAAGAGCGTTGATAAGTGTCTCGGATAAGACCGGTTTGGAGAAACTTGTAAAAACTTTGGATCGGTTCGGAGTGGAGATCATGTCTACCGGCGGAACAGCCAAGGTGATCGCTTCTTTCGGCGTCAAGGTTAGGGAGGTGACGGATTATACCGTGTTTCCCGAGATGCTCGAAGGAAGGGTGAAGACGCTTCATCCGAAAGTGCACGCGGCTCTATTGGCATTACGGGAAAACTCGCGGCATATGAGAGAATTGGACGAAAATGAAGTTCTTCCGATAGATATGGTTGTTGTGAATTTGTATCCTTTCGAAAAAGTGTCGCGTGAGGAAGACTCCTTGCTCGAGGAAGCGCTCCGAAATATCGATATCGGCGGTCCGGCAATACTCAGAAGCGGCGCGAAAAATTTTAAGTCTGTTGCCGTTATAAGTTCGATCTCGCAATATAAAACGATAGGAGAGCTTCTTGAAAAGAATAATTGCAGACTGAAAGAAGATGTTTTAAAAACATTAGCCTCCGCCGCGTTCGATCGGATCTCGATCTATGACGCGGCTATCGGCGAGTTTTTGTCGAGGGAAAGTTCGGAGAAAAGTGAATTTCCGCCGGTTTTGAGGATAAAGGCGCGCAAAGTAAAGAGTTTGAGATATGGTGAAAATCCGCACCAGGCGGCGGCATTTTATAGCGATTCTTCGAGTGAGAACGACGCGCCGATAGAACAGATGCAAGGCAAGGAACTTTCTTTCAATAACATAATGGACGTCGATTCAGCTTATAACATCGTCAGTGACCTTACAAAGTCCGCCGCGTGTATCGTTAAACATAATAATCCGTGCGGCGCGGCCCAGGCCGACAGTTTGACCGCGGCTTATTTGGATGCTCTGGCGTGTGACCGAATGAGCGCGTTTGGGGGGATAATTGCTTTTAACAGGTCGCTTGACAAACAAACGGCTGAGGTTATATTGAACGAATCTATTTTTATTGAATGCATAGCGGCGCCGGGATATGAAGAAGGCGCGGTGGAGGTGTTTAGATCCAAAAAGAATGTCCGAGTTTTAAAAATGCCCCGGATAGGGGCCGCGCGGAGTGAAGAAATTGATCTAAAAAAAGTTCGCGGCGGATTTCTTGTTCAAAAGGCTGACATGAAACGGACCAGCCTCAAGGAAATAAAAGTTGTTACAAAAAAGAAAGTTCCGAAAGAATTATTGGAAGCTTTACTTTTTAGTTGGCGAATCGTGAAACATGTAAAAAGTAACGCGATCGTGCTCGCGGCGGGAACAAAAACCGTAGGTATCGGCGCGGGACAGATGTCACGAGTGGATTCGGTTCGGATCGCGATAGAAAAATCCGGAGGGAAAGCCGCCGGTGCCGTTCTTGCCAGTGACGCGTTCTTTCCGCAAGCGGATTCGATCGAACTGGCGCATGAGGCCGGTATTTCCGCTATCATTCAACCCGGCGGTTCCATACGGGATAAGGAAGTGATCGAAGCGGCGGATCGAAGCGGTATTCCCATGGTTTTTACGGGTGTGAGACATTTTAAACATTAGGACGTTTTGAGTCGGGTCAAATACAACAATCGTATATTGCCCCCGTCAAACAACCTCGTAGGTTGAACCTCGTAGGTTGAACCTACGAGGTTCAACCTACGAGGTTGTTTGGCGGGTTGCTCTCCGATTCCATCTTTTTTAAAATCTGCAATAACATGATAAGATCTTATAAAGAAACACTTAAGGAGCTTGACTCGTTTACGAACTATGAGAATATCGGGTTTGGCGATATTAGAGAAGAATTTAATCTTGATAAATTGCGTCAAGTTCTGAAAAAGATCGGTAATCCCGAGCGGAATTACCGTGTTATCCATATCGCGGGGACAAAAGGGAAAGGTTCTATTTGTTGTTTTGTCTCTTCCGTTTTAAGAGAAGCCGGGATGAGTACCGGGCTTTTTCTTTCACCGCACATAATCACGCCAAGAGAACGAATTCAAGTAAACGGCGAAATTATCAGCGAAAATGAGTTCGCCGAAATTTTTAATTATTTGATGGAGTATCTTGATCAGCCGGCAAATGAGAAATATACGTTTTTTGAAATGTATACGATGGTCGCGTTTGAATATTTCAGCCGTAAAAAAGTAGATTTTGCGGTTATTGAAGTTGGTATGGGTGGACGGCTTGACGCGACTAACGTGGCGCGCGGAGAATTTTGCGGAATAAGTCCGATAAGTTATGATCATACTCAGGTTTTGGGAAACTCTATTCGCGCGATCGCCGAGGAAAAATCGGCGATCATTAAACCGGGCGCGTATTGTGTGAGTTCTCCTCAGCGGCCGGACGCGGAGCGTGTTATAAAAAAAAGGTGTTTGGAAAATAACGCCGAATTGGTTTTAGCCGGTAGAGATCTAAAATATGAGGTCGATAGTGTATCCGAAGGAGGGAGTTTTTTTGATTTCGGCGGTGTCTATGAAAGTTATAAAAATGTCAAAACGTCTCTTGCGGGAATTTTTCAAGTTGATAATGCCGTAACGGCTTTAGGAATATGTGAAAAAGTGTTGTCCGGCATGCCCGGGCTGGGGAATATTTTAAAACGAGGTATAAAAAACGCGTATATTCCCGGCAGGATGGAAGTTTTGTGTAAAAAACCGTATTTTGTGGCGGATGGGGCGCAAAACGCGGATAGTGCCGCCAATTTAAAAAAATCTGTTGAACAGATCTTTAAATATGATAAGTTGATACTCCTATTGGGGATGAGTCGAGACAAGGATATTGAGGGTGTTTGCCGGCTTTTGGGACCATTTGCCGAAAAAATAGTGTTAACGCGCGCTTTGAGCGCGCGAGCGGCGGACCCCGGCGTGATAAGAGGCCATATCGAAAATAAACAGGTTAAAGTTACCGCCAATGTGACAGACGGTGTGAAAGAGGCGTTTAATCTCGCCGGCAAAAATGATATGATACTTGCAGCCGGTTCTTTTTTTGTTGTCGCCCAGGCGCGATGTATTGTGAAGGGGAGTTTTGCATATAGTTTGGGGCTGTCGCAAAATACCCACCCATGTCATCCTCGCGAACGCGGGGATCTATAAGCCTAAGAAACACAATATGTTATAGATCCCCGCGTTCGCGAGGATGACAGAAAGTGGAATGGAGTTTTCGCTATATATCACAGGTTACAGGTTTTAGAATTTTGTGTGTTTAGCGTGCAACCTGCAACTTGTAACTTGTAACCTGATCTGGTGCAATGAAAATGGTGGGTGTTGTTATGAATAATGATACTATAGCGGCGATATCTACCCCGGAGGGTGCCGGAGGCATAAGCATAGTACGCTTAAGCGGGAAAGACGCGCTGAAGATCGCGGACAGGGTTTTTTCGTCTTCCGGCGGGAAAGCGCCATCGACATATAAGAGCCATACGGTACGGCACGGCTATGTAAACGCGCCGGATACGAAAGAGGCGATCGACGAAGTTATTTTAACCGTTATGCTCTCTCCCAAAACTTACACGCGTGAAGATATCGTTGAAATTAATTGTCACGGTGGAATGGTATTTTCTAAAAAAGTGCTTGAAGTGTGTCTTGTGGAAGGCGCGCGGCTTGCCGCGCCGGGAGAATTTACGAGGAGAGCTTTTCTGAACGGAAGAATAGATCTGTCTCAGGCAGAAGCGGTGATGGATGCAATAAAGTCGGAAACGGATCTGGCCGGTAAAGTTGCCGCCAGGCATCTTACCGGTGAATTTTCAAAGAGCCTGCGGAATTTTAGAGACGCGATAATCGAGATATTATCGATGGTGGAGCTTGCCATAGATTTTTCGGAAGAAGATGTGGCTTTTGCGCGCAAAGAGGAAATAGCGAAACGTCTTAGTGAGGTGAGAGATTCGATCTTGAACTTGATTCGGACGGCGGACGCGGGGATGATCCTTTCTTCGGGCGCCAGTATTGTTATCTCAGGCAGACCGAATGTCGGTAAGTCCAGTTTAATGAACGCTCTTTTACGAAAAAACCGTGTTATTGTCGCGCCGACTTCCGGAACTACCAGAGACATTATCGAAGAGAGCGCGAATATCGGCGGAGTAAAGGTTTCGTTGGCGGATACCGCCGGAATAATAGATACGGAAGACAAAATAGAAAAAGAAGGTGTAAAAAGGTCTTTTGAAAAATTGGAACTTTCCGATATCGTGATATTCATGATGGACTATAGCCGGAAGTTATCTCCGAGAGACGAGAAAATATATAGGAAGATCAAACACAAAAATGTGATAATTGTGGTCAATAAAACGGATCTTGCTAAGAAGCTGGATATGGGTGAAACTGAAAGAATGTTCGCGCCGGAAAAAGTTTTAAAGCTGTCCATTTTAAAGAAAAAAGGGTTTAATGCTGTGGAAAACGCGATCAAGCAAAAGCTGTTCGGCGGAAAAATAAAATTTCCCGAAGAATGCGTGGTGACGAATCTTCGGCACAAAAAAATATTGGAGAAAACGCTGAAAGCGGTAGAACGCGCGAGGAAAGTAACGAACGGTGAATACAACGAAGAACTTCTCGCGAGCGATTTGAACGAAGCTGTCTACGAGTTAGGTTTGATCACGGGAGAAACCGCGACAAGCGAAGTGCTAGACAAAATTTTCTCCCGGTTTTGTATTGGTAAGTGAATGAGACTTGCCTTTTGGGTGGCGCAAAGCGCCCCCCAAAAGGCTTAGCCGAATTCATCCCCGCGAAAGCGGGGATCCAGTACTGAGCAACCTCGCAGTGTAAGTTTAATTCCACCCACGAGGTTATAACGATTGTGACCTGTTTTTGTTAGTTGGTTTTCGCTATTTTTATATTATAGATTCCCGCCTTCGCGAGAATGACAATATGATGCGCGGGAATGACACTCCACCTCATTGTCATCCCCGCGCAAGCGGGGATCTAGAACCGAGCAACCTCGCAGTTTGATTTTACTCCACCCCACGAGGTTGAAATGATAGTGTTACGTTTTTGTTAGTTGGTTTTTGTTATTTTCATATTATAGATTCCCGCGTGCGCGGGAATGACAATAATGGTGTGCGGGAATTACAATTCACACCGTGGAAATGGTGAATGATCTTTTAGTGTAGGGACGGATCCGCGTGTGGGTTTGTGAACGCTTGAGATATTAAAAATAGAGGAAGAGGAGGATACAAAATGGATAAGAAAAAAATAGAAAAAGCCGTAAAGGATATATTGGAAGCGGTTGGAGATAATCCTGAAAGAGAAGGGCTTAAAAACACACCTAAGCGAGTTGCCCAAATGTATGAAGAGATATTTGGGGGAATGGACAGGAATCCCGACGATGATCTTGAGGTGTTTTTTGAGAAAGAGCATGATGAAATAATTTTGCTCAAGGGAATCCCTTTATATTCCATTTGCGAACATCATATGGTTCCGTTTGTAGGTAAAGCGCATGTCGCGTATATTCCCGGCGATAACAAGATCACGGGTTTGAGTAAAATTGCCAGGGTTGTCGATACATTGTCCAGAAGACTTCAGGTGCAGGAACGGCTTACGACTGAAATAGCGGAAGTTCTTATGCGTAAGCTGACCCCTCGCGGAGTGCTTGTGGTGGTTGAAGCGGAGCATCTTTGTATGAGTATGAGGGGCGTGAAAAAACCCGGAATCATGACTATGACAAGTGCGGTAAGGGGCGTGTTCCGAACAAGTCAAAAGACCCGTTCAGAGGCGTTGTCTCTTATCAGACACCGCGGATAGTTCCCCAAAACAACCTAGGGTTGTTTTGGGGCGTATATCGTATGTCGCATATCGTATATCGAAGAACAGTATGTCGTATGTCGCATATGGTATGTCGTGAAGAACTTTTTCCGCCGAAGGCGGACCCGCCTCCGGCGGGGATTTTCTTGCGATATACGATATGCGACATACGACATACGAAAATCAACCTGTAAGGTTGATTTTTTGGGGTGCATATAATATAATTATACGCAATATCGGTGTCGGGTCGTAGCCGAAAAGAGTTGTTAAAAACCAGAGGATATTAAAAGGGATTAATATGGCTAAATATGGGGTTTTATGGCAATTGGTGCATAACAAGGTTGTCGTGGCTACTTTTATGGGGTGGTTTACGGCTCAGATAATCAAGGTTATTAGCGGAGTGGTAAGAGAGAGGCGGTTTAATTTTAAATGGTTTGTCGGAACCGGAGGCATGCCGAGTTCTCATGCCGCGGGTGTGGCGGCGCTAACGACAAGTGTTGGTATGTACGAAGGTGTGAGTACGGCGCTTTTCGGAGTGACGCTTCTTTTTTGTGTTATCGTGATATGTGACGCGCAGGGAGTCCGGCGCGCGTCCGGGAAACAGGCCGAGATCTTAAATACGATAATGGACGACATATATTGGAAAAAAAAGATACAGGAAGAAAAACTTAAGGAACTTTTAGGGCATACTCCTATCCAAGTGTGGGCGGGAATATTGATAGGGATCGGTGTTGCCGGTGGACTGTATTTCATAAAATAGGGCACGTAAGTCTCCCGATTTTTTTTGTTCAAGGGGAGAAGCCATCGAATACTGAAAAGGACAAATTTTGTGAAGAAAATAATTTGGGTAGGGATAGTTATTACGGTGTTTATTATTACCGGAGTGTCGTTTATCGTTATGAAGCGTGTTGATTCCGGAGGGGAGTGTTTTATCAGCCAGGACAAGGCCGCGCTCATATATCAGAGGGCGGAGGAGTTTATTGAAAACGAAGAATATATCGAGGCGGAAAACGCTTTGTTTACGATCGCTACCGAATATCCGGACTCTTTTTACGCGGGTAAATCTCTCAGGAAAGTTGCCGAATTTTATATTGAAAACAACGACTATAAATCCGCGCGGGACATATACAAACGTCTTCTTCTCGATTTTCCCGGATTTCAAGCCGCGGCCGAGATCCGTTCCGACATCGAAAAGTTGAATATGAGAATTATGTTTTCGCCTACGATAGCGGAAAACAGTGTCGAATATGAAATTCAATCCGGAGACACTCTTTACAGTATCTCAAAAAAATTTAATACCACGGTTGAACTTTTAAAAAAGGCGAATGAGCTTCAAGGCAATTTAATACGTCCCGGTCAACATATCAAGATAATCTTATTGGAATTTTCAATTTTTGTGGATAAATCATCAAACACTCTCACCCTTAACGGTGACGAAGATATTATCAAGACATATAGCGTTTCAACCGGAAAAGATAACAGTACCCCTGTGGGTACGTTTGAAATTGAAGAAAAAATGGTAAAACCCCTTTGGTACAAAGTTGGCTCGGTCGTATCGGCCGATAGCGAAGAATATGAGCTCGGAACAAGATGGATGGGACTTTCTGTTGAGGGATATGGAATACATGGAACTTCGGATGAAAACAGTATTGGAAAACAGGTTACGCAAGGTTGTGTTCGAATGTACAACGATGATATTATTGAACTCTATACGGTTATCCCGAGCGGAACAAAAGTGGTTATAGTAGATTAATCGCATGTCGTATGTCGCATATCGTATATCGCAAGAAAATCCCCGCCGGAGGCGGGTCCGCCTTCGGCGGAAAAAGTTCTTCACGACATACCATATACGACATACTGTTCTTCGATATACGATATGCGACATACGACATACGATAAAAAAGGTGAGACAAAAAATATGGCGATAATGCTTGAATTTGAAAAACCCATAGTGGAACTGGAAAACAAGATCGAAGAGCTTAAAAAGTTTACAAAAGATGAGCAGATCGATTTTTCCAAAGAGATAGAGCGTTTAACGGCGCGGCTTGAAACGCTTCGAAAGGAAATTTTCAGCAACCTTACGTCTTGGCAAAAAGTTCAGATCGCGCGTCATCCCGATCGTCCTTACACGATGGATTATATCAACATGATCACGGAAGATTTTATTGAAATACACGGCGATCGGCATTTCGCCGATGACAGGGCGCTTGTGGGCGGTCTGGTCAAACTTGCCGGACAAAAAATGGTGGTTTTGGGACATCAAAAAGGCCGGGATATGGCTGAAAATATGGAAAAGAATTTTGGATGCGCTCATCCCGAAGGATATCGTAAAGCCATGCGTATTATGAGGATGGCGGAAAAATATAATTTGCCCATAATTACGTTCATTGACACTCCCGGGGCGTATCCCGGAATAGGAGCTGAAGAACGCGGGCAGGCGGAAGCGATCGCTCATAACCTTAGAGAAATGTTTGCCCTTAAGGTGCCGATCATTGTGTTTGTGATAGGGGAAGGTGGGTCCGGCGGGGCTTTAGGCATAGGGATAGGCGATAGGATATTTGTTTTGGAAAACGCGTATTATTCGGTGATTTCGCCTGAAGGATGTGCCGCGATTCTTTGGAGAGAGAGAGCAAAAGCTCCTTCCGCGGCGGAAGCGTTAAAACTTACGGCGCCGGAACTTTTGAAACTAGGAATAATTGATGGAATAATTCCGGAACCTTTGGGCGCGGCGCACAGGGAGCCTCAAAAAACGGCTGAAGAAATAAAGCGCGCGGCGATAAAGAGTCTTAATGAACTTTTTGCTCTTTCTCCGGAAGAGCTTTTGTCAAAACGGTATGAAAAATATAGAAATATCGGTGTTTACAACGAAGGACACGTATAAAATGGTAAAAAACGTAATTCCGACCAATAGCCGTCTCTTGAAAAAAATAAGCAAAAAACTGATCAAGCTTTTAAAAAAAGCGGAAATTGATGAAGAAATTATTTTTGATATTCACGTGAGTTTGGAAGAGGCTCTTCGAAACGCGATGATGCACGGGAATAAATTGGATATCAGAAAAAAAATTATGGTCGAGGCGGAACTCGAGCCGAGCATTATGAAAATAGCCGTAGAAGACGAAGGAGGAGGGTTTAATCCGTCAAAACTTCCCGATCCGACGCATAGCGAAAATCTTCTTAAAGAAAACGGAAGAGGCATATATTTGATGAGGCATCTTATGGATGAAGTGAAGTTTGAAAATTCGGGCCGCAGAGTTACAATGACAAAGTATCTCGGCACAAAACAATTATAGATAAGGGGCGGTATGGAAATTAGCGTGGAGGAAAAAAAAGGGATATCGATCTTTAGGATGACCGGAGACATCGACATCAATACCGCTCCGGAGTTGAAAACTTCTTTTGATGAGATGGCAAAGCGCTCGGGAATAAAGGTGATACTGAATTTAAAAAAAGTTGATTACGTGGATAGTTCCGGACTTGCCACGATGGTTGAAATTTTGAAAAAACTGCGCGATAATAACGGAAGTCTTAAAGTGACAAATCTTTCCGCGAAAGTTAAAGGGCTTTTTGAAATTACAAAGTTAACACAGCTTTTTGATATATTTAATGAAGAAGATGAAGCAGTTAATTCGTTTGGATAAGGCGACAATTGTTAGACTTTTAAGGAAAAATAAAAGAAAAACAAAAAAAGTTGTGACAAATGACAAATCCGATAGTTGCTATTGGAAAAACTACCATCAATTTTTTTCAAAATGCTTCCAGTGTATTGTCTCTTTTGGCAACCACGATCTGGTGGTCGGTGTTTGGGCTCTTTAATCGCAAAGCATCAGGCAGCCAGAGTATTTTAAACCAAATGGTGTTTGCCGGGGTACAATCTCTCCTTATAGTGTTTTTTATTTCCTTGTTTACAGGTGTTGTGATTGCCATGCAAAGCGCGTATCAGCTTAGAACGCTTGGCGCGGTCATATACGTCGCGCCTATGGTTAGCATAAGTATGGTGAGGGAACTCGGTCCGGTTTTTACGGCGCTTATCGTGACCGGAAGAGTCGGCTCGGCAATAACCGCGGAACTGGGAACGATGAAAGTTTCCGAACAGATCGAGGCCTTGGAAACTATGGCGCTTAGTCCTGTTCGGTTTCTTATTGTGCCGCGGTTTTTGGCGCTTCTTGTTATGCTTCCGTGTCTTACGGTGATCAGTGATTTTGTGGGGATGTTGGGCGGACTTATCGTTGGAGTGTTTAATCTCGGGCTTGATCCTTACAGGTATGTGACTTTTTCCTTCAATTTTTTAACATGGAAAGATGTGTGGACGGGACTGGTGAAAAGTGTGGCTTTCGCGACGATCATTTCCATTATCGCTTGTTACGTTGGGCTTAAAACGCAAGGCGGTGCCGAAGGCGTCGGAAAGGCCACAACTTTGAGTGTTGTTGTCAGTTTTATTTTGATAGTGGTCTTCGATTGTATTTTGACCGGGCTATTTTATTTTTCCAACATGTGAGGGGTCGGGGAGTTTTTTTTCGACCCCTCATCCTGAGCCAAGCGAAGGATCTCTCTTGTAGGTTGGAAAGTTCTTTTTACAAACGCGAATGGAAAGAGTATGCGGGAAAAAGAAGTCGTAATTAGAATCGAAAATCTTGTTAAACGATTTCAGGGGCGGCCTGTTCTGGACGGTGTGAATCTCGAGATCCATAGGGGAGAGACGTTCGTTGTTATCGGCTCGACCGGATGCGGCAAGAGCACGCTTTTACGGAACATGATAGGCAGTCTTAAACCCGATTCCGGTAAAGTTTTTCTGCTCGGAAACGATATTACGGATCTTCATGAAGATGAACTTGACGATGTTAGGATGAAGATCGGTATGTCTTTTCAGTCTTCGGCGTTATTTGACTCGATGACCGTCGCGGAAAACGTATCGCTTGGTTTAATTGAACATACGCGTCTTCAGAAAAGTGTTATCGACATCATCGTAAAAATGAAACTTGAACTTGTCGGACTTCGCGGATTTGAAGACCTTATGCCAAGTGAACTTTCCGGCGGGATGCGCAAGCGTGTCGGTTTGGCTCGGGCAATTGCCATGGATCCGGAGATAGTTTTTTATGATGAGCCGACTTCCGGGCTTGATCCTATAACTCAAGGCGTGATAGACAAACTCATAATAGATCTTTCAAAAAAACTTTCGATCACAAGCGTAGTTGTCACTCATGACATGAAAAGCGCCATGGCGATCGCGGATAAGATTGCCATGCTTTATGACGGAAAAATTCTTGAGGTTGGCACCGGTTGTCAGATACAAAAATCCAAGAGCGAAATTGTTCAACAGTTTATAACGGGCTGTCACGACGGACCGATACACTTTTTTAAACAAAAAGAAGATTATTTGGATCATTTGGTTTAATGAGGGGTCGGGGTGTTTTTCGACCCCTCATCCTGAAGCCCAAAGGGCTGAAGGATCTCTATAGATCCTTTTTGAAAATTAATCTGTCCTCTACAATTGAAACCAAAGTCTCATCAAGGAGAAAACATGAAATTTTCTAAGGAGATAAAAGCCGGAATAGTTGTAGTTGTCGCGGTCGCGGGATGTGTGGTGTTTTATGCCAAAACCACGAATATTCGCACCAGGACGTATGAACTGAAAACTTCTTTTACATACGCCGGCAATTTGAAAGATAATGCCATCGTAAAACTTTCCGGAATAAATGTCGGGAGATTGAAACAGACGAGTTTTGTGTATGACCCCAAGACGAAAGTGGAATGTATTCTTGAACTTGACGACAAAGCCAAAATACGGAAAGACTCGATTGCCTATATCGGTTCGTCCGGACTTGTCGGAGACGTGCATATCGGAATTACGGGAGGCGAGTCCAAAGAGTTTCTGAAAAATCATGATGTTGTGGATAGTGAAGATCCCGTCGAAACGCGTCTTTTAATGAAAAAAGCCGATTCCATCGCGAGTAATCTTGACAAAATACTTTTGGAAGTGAAAAATATCATCACCGATAATGAGCAAGGAATAAACGACATAGTGAAGAATATTGAATCGACTACCGAAAATTTTAAAGAATTCAGCGAAGACCTTAAAAAGCACCCATGGAAATTGTTGTTTAAAGGAGATTGACGGCGCGAGTAATTATGAGAAAATTTAATAAAGAAAAAGCCGGTTACATAGCGGTGATCGTGTTTATCGCGATATTGCTTCTTTCGATCTCATACTTAAGAATATTCGATGATTTTGAATACAGCACACTTGACTTCAGGTTCAAATCCCGCGTTTCCCAAAGGGTAGATAAAGATATCGTGATCGTTCGTATTGACGATGACTCCATAAAAAAATTGGGAGGGTGGCCTTTCCTTAGGAATTATCACGCTCTTTTAGTGAAGGTTCTGGCGGCCAATGGAGCTAAAACGGTTGTTTTTGATGTGTTTTTCAGTGAAGATAAGCCCGGGGATAACGAGTTCGCCAAAGCGATCAAAAACGCGGGAATAGTTTATTTGCCGTACATCTTCGATCTGGAGAAAAAAGTGACCGGAGTCAAAGGCATGCGTGTTGTTGGTTTTGTCGCTCCGCTTGTTGACATTTTAAAAAAGGTCGCCAAAGGAACCGGGTTCATAAATATAGAACCTGATGTTGACGGAAAAATTCGACGAATTACTCCATTCATCTCATACGAAGATAACCTGTATCCCAATCTGACGGTGCTCGCGGCAATCAACGATTTGGGATATCGATTCGATGAAGCAACCATTATTCCCGGCAAAAGGATCATTCTGGATAAAGAAAAGTTCATCCCACTGGACGAGAACTCGTCGATTATGGTTAATTATCCCGCGAAATGGGGAAAAGGATTCAGGCATTATTCCTATGTTGAAGTTTTGGAGTCTTATCTATCGGAAGTTACCGGGCGTACCGCGCAAATAGATTTAAGCGAGTTTAAGGGGAAGGTATGTTTTGTGGGGCTTGCGGCTTCGACCGCTCGCGATACTAATCCATCTCCGCTGGAAACTTTTTATCCGGGAGTCGGAGTTAATGCCAGTGTGTATAACAGTATTGTTCAGAGTAGGTTTATTCAGCGTTTGAATAAATGGTGGAATCTTCTGATACTCTTGGCAATGTGGTGTGCTGTAGCATATATCGCGGGAAAAGTTCGTAAGAGATTCGGTCTTATTTCCATTCTTCTGGTGATGGTGGTATACGCGGGGCTCGCAATGATCTTTTTCTGGCCGTTCGGGATTTGGATAGACGTTTTTTATCCTCTTGTAAGTCTGATCACAGTTTACGTGATCTTTATGTTTAGGAAATATGTTACGGAAATCAGAAAAAGAGAAACTATTGAAAAAGAACTTAATATTGCGAAAGACATTCAGCGAAGTTTTCTGCCCGTAGAAATTCCTTCACTTCCGGGGATGGATATAGCCGCGGAAATGCTAACGGCTCACCAGGTCGGCGGAGATCTTTACGATATGGTGCGTTTCGGAAAAGATAAGATCGGGGTAATGATCGGAGACGTGTCCGGGAAAGGTGTTCCGGCGGCGCTTTATATGGCGAGGGTTGTAAGCATATTTAAAACTTTCGCACGTGAAGTTTCTCCCGGAGAAGTGCTAAAAAATATTAATGATCATCTTGTCGATGAATCCGGCAATAATCTTTTTGTGACACTAACCTATATGATATTTGACGCGAAGAAAAAGACCGTGAAATACGCTATAGGCGGGCATCCGCCCGCTATTATGATGGATCCCGCCGGCGAGATAAAGCTTCTTCAAACCGACGAAGGTATGCCTTTGGGGCTTGTTCAGGGAAATTTCACCGAGAACGAAACTTCTTACAAGCCGGGAAGCGTTTTTGTTTTATATACCGATGGTGTGACCGAAGCTATGGATGTTAAGGAAGAGATGTTTGGACAGGAAAAACTCAAAGAACTTGTAAAAGCTCATAAGGGATGTTCTTCCAAGGAAATAATTTCACTATTGCAAAAAGCTATCTCTGATTATGCCGGAGGAGCTTTTCAGCACGATGATATTACGATCGTCACAATTCGCGTGTAAAAAAATGACACTTAACAACGAAAGAACAACATGGATTTAAAATTAAAAAAATTAAAAAATTTTACACCAAGAAAAGGTCCTCTCCTGCTTATCATAATGGATGGAGTGGGGTTGGGCCGCCCGGATGAATCGAACGCGGTGTTTTTGGCGAATACGCCTTGTTTGGATAAATTGTTTAAAAGCCCTCTTTTTACAAAACTCACCGCGCATGGAACCAGTGTCGGGCTCCCGTCCGATGAGGATATGGGAAACAGTGAAGTAGGGCATAACGCGCTTGGAGCCGGAAGAGTTTTCGCTCAAGGAGCGAAAAGAGTGGAAGACGCTATTGAAGACGGAAGCGTATTTAAGCGAAAAGAATGGAAAAAACTCGCCGAAGGAGTGAAAAAAAACGGCGGTGCGTTTCATTTTATCGGTCTTTTATCCGACGGGAACGTTCATTCACATATTGATCAACTGCTCGCGATGATAGATCAACTTGCCAAAGAAAACGTTCAGCGCGCGCGTGTTCACGCGCTTCTTGACGGGCGTGACGTCGGTGAAAAATCCGCTTTAAGTTACATCGAAAAAACGGAAAAAGTGTTAGCTCGAATTCGCCAAGAAAAGGGATATGATTATAGAATTGCTTCCGGCGGCGGCAGAATGGTTACGACGATGGACAGATATAATGCCGATTGGAGTGTTGTGAAAAACGGGTGGGACACGCATGTTTTGGGACTTGGTCGGCAGTTTTCTTCCGCGAAAGAGGCGGTAGAAACTTATTATAAAGAAGATCCGAACATTACCGATCAATATTTACCGTCTTTTGTGATAGCGGAAAATTCAAAACCTGTCGGATGTATAAAAGACGGTGATTCGGTTGTGTGTTTTAATTTTAGAGGCGACCGCGCGATAGAAATTTCGCGAGCGTTCGAAGAAAAAGATTTTAAAGAGTTCGATCGCGTAAGATTCCCGAACGTTTTGTATGCCGGAATGATGGAATATGACGGCGACTTGCATATCCCGAAACATTTTCTTGTGAACCCGCCGAAGATCGACAGAACCGTAAGTGAATATTTATGCGCGGCAGGAGTGAAAATGTTCGCGATTTCCGAAACTCAAAAGTTCGGACATGTAACATACTTTTGGAACGGGAATAAATCAGGATATATCTCGCGCGACTTGGAAGAATATGTTGAGATCCCGTCCGACAAAGTGCGGTTTGATAAAACCCCGGCGATGAAGGCTCCGGAGATCACAAAAAAAACCATTGAACTTTTAAAAAGCGGTAAATTTGTTTTCGGCAGACTTAATTTCCCAAACGGTGACATGGTAGGGCATACCGCCGAGCCGAAAGCCATAATAAGCGCGATGGAAGCGGTTGATTCCTCTGTTCAGAAACTTTTGGAAGTTATTAAAGAACTTGGAGGGATCGCGTTAATTACCGCCGATCACGGCAATTCCGAAGAAATGTTCACAATTACCGGCGGCAAAAAATTCCCGAAAACGTCACACACTCTAAACCCCGTCCCATTCGTTATCTACGACCCCGCTTACGCCGGAGAATATAAAATGAGAAACCTCTCCAAACAAGGCCTCTCAAACGTAGCCGGCACCATCCTGAACCTCTTAGGCTACGAAAACGTAAAAGACTACGACCCGTCACTGATAGAGTTCAAATAAAGACAGCAGCAACGACTCCCTATCTGTTTTGAATAAAACTTGACACGTGGTATCAAATGCGGTACCATATGTTAGAAATCAAAACTTGCATAAAGGTTCCATATATGGTACCTTTGTAGGGGGAGAGAGATGTCCAGAGTAGAGAAATTATACAACAAAGCTAAAGAGTCTCCCAATAATTTGTCTTTTTCGGACTTGTGTCTATTGTTGGAAAAAGTAGGGTTTGAGTTTAAAAGGCAGAAGGGTTCCCATAGGACTTTTAAGCACCCTCAGATTAAAAACATAGACAGTATACAAGAAATACAAAATGTTAAGGGAAAAGCGAAAGCATATCAGGTCAGGCAAGTTCTTGACAAAATAGATAGACACAATCTATATCGGGGGAGGGAATAAAAATGGTTAAATATTCCGTAAGTATAACTTGGAGCGAAGAGGATGAGGGATTTATTGCGATAGTTCCTGAGCTTAACGGCTTATCTGCTTTTGGTAAAACGTACAAAGAAGCTTCTGAAGAAATTGAAGTTGCTATTGAGAATTTTTTAAAAACACTGAAGGATGAAAAAATTCCTATTCCAAAGCCTAAAAAACTTGAAGAATATAGCGGTCAAACAAGACTTAGGATGCCGAAAAAATTACATAGAATTTTGACTAGTGACGCGTCAAATGAAGGAGTGTCTCTAAACGCGTATATGGTTTTTCTTCTGACGATGCATGCAAATGTTCATCGCCAGATAAAAGATTCATTGTGGCTTGACAAAATATTCCCCGATTTTACTAGCGAAAGCAGTGAGTCATTTCAAGAAGAATTTGGTGATTCTCAGGCAACGCCAGTTAGCGATGATCAAGAAAATTATGTTGATATGATGAAACCAAAGGAGAAAGTGACATGGTAAAAAATATAAGGAATATTTTGTGTTTAAGTATCATAACTTCAAAAGAAACAAATACGGTTAGCTACATAAACAGTATAGAAGAGCTTGGCGTGCCAAAACTTCCAATGAATCTACCTTCATTTCAATTAGGAACTTTATGGCAAAAGAGTAAGGCTGGAGATGTCGCCCTAAAAATGCGAATCAAATTAAAAAATCCTTCAGGAAAAATCGAACAAACATTTGATATCCCTGAAATTAATATAAAAACCAAACGGTACAGGTATAATCTGAGTTTTGGGGGATTACTGGTAAAAGAAGAAGGAACGTATGTTTTTATTGTTGAATTTTTAGGAAAAAATAAGTGGGAAATTGCTTCAGAAGTTCCGTTGGAAATACGAATTTTAAAAAACAAATAACATGTCTATTGCATATTAAGCACTTTGTACTAACAATAACTTTCTATTTTGCTATTTTTGTACAAGTCCTTCGGCGCGTTCACTTCGTTCACTTGCTCAGGATCAAAATTCGACTTTGTCGAATTTTGGTGGAGCTGAGGGGGCTCGAACCCCTGACCTCATGCATGCCATGCACGCGCTCTCCCAGCTGAGCTACAGCCCCACATAATAATGTATTCCGTTCCACCCAAAAACACCAACCTCGTAGGTTGGTGTTTTTGGGTGGATTTCAATATAGCATCGAGTTTGAGCACTGTCAACAGTTTTTGGCTTGACTAATTGGGCGAGTAATATTAGAATTACTTTCGTTTAAATAAGCCGGAGTGGCGAAACTGGCAGACGCGCTGGATTCAAAATCCAGTGGGACTTAACTCCCGTGTGGGTCCGACTCCCACCTCCGGCACCATTTTAATGAATAGGGGTAACTATTCCTATTTATTGAGTTTTTTCACTTTTTTTATTGACAAACCACCTTATTGAAAATATACTTTTTAAAGCTGTGGCGTGTTGCCGGGCACCTTGTAATATCTTTATTCCAACAAGGGGGGGTTTTCACTCTGTTTTTTATAAACCCTCTGAATTAAAAAAATGGAGTTAACAAAATGATAGAAGCAAGAAAAGAGTCTTTCGGTCCGCATTTGATGCTGGATCTGAATCATTGTAATAAGGACAAACTTAAAGATTACAACTTGATATTTGATGTTTTGTATGACCTTCCGGAAAAAATAGGTATGACCAAGATCACTCAGCCCTATGTTTTTCCTTATTCCGGTTTGGTTCCGGAAGATAAAGGTATAACCGGAACCGTGATCATTGCCGAGAGTCATATCTCGATACATTCCTTTCAGGAAAAAGATTTTTGTTTTGTGGATGTGTTTTCTTGTAAAGATTTTGATGTCGAATTCGCGGCGGATTATCTGATCAATGCTTTTGAGTCTAAAAAGTATGAGAAGCACATTATAGGTAGAGGTAAAGATTTTGTGAGGTATAGTTCACGGGAAAAAATGGCAGAGCAGTTGACGGGAATTTGAATATAAATGAAAAATGGTAATTTTGCGGGGGTGGGCGAATCTTTTGCAGATAAGGATAGTTCTGAAATTGTAGTTCTTCCAATTCCGTACGATAAAACGAGTACATGGATAAAAGGGGCCGATAAGGGCCCCTTTGCTCTTATAGAGGCCTCTATAGCGCTCGAATGGTATGATATTGAAACCGACTTCGAAGTTTATAAAAAAGGAATTCATACTGCCAAAGCTTTGACTTTGGATGTGGAACCGAAGGTAATGGTCGCTAAAGTAAGAGCGAAAGTGGAAGAATTTTTGGAAACCGGTAAATTTGTGGTTACTCTTGGCGGAGAGCATTCGGTGAGTATCGGTGCGGCTATGGCGCATAGCGAAAAGTTTAAAGATCTTTGTGTTTTACAATTGGACGCGCATTCGGATTTGAGGGAAGTTTATGACGGGAGCCGGTATAATCACGCGTGCGTTGCCGCGAGGATAAAAGAAACATCTTCAGTAGTTCAGGCGGGCATAAGGAGTATGTCGATCGAAGAGAAGGGTAAACTTCCGGCGGAGAACGTGTTTTTTGCCAAAGATATAACTTCCCAAACGAAAAGTACGGAAAAAATAATCAGCCGTTTAAACGATAATGTTTATGTTACAATAGATCTGGACGTTTTTGACCCCGGTTGTATGTCTTCAACGGGGACTCCGGAGCCGGGCGGACTCCTGTGGTATGATGTTATGGAAATCTTAAGAAGAGTTTCTGAAAAACGTAATGTTGTGGGGTTTGATGTAGTTGAACTATGTCCCAACCAGGCGAATAAAACCCCTGATTTCCTGGCGGCCAAGTTGGTTTATAAATTTTTAAGTTACATTTTTGTTCCAACCTCCAATTGCACCTCGTAGGTGCAATTGAAGATACCACCAACCTCATAGGTTGGTAGTAACCTACGAGGTTGGTGGTGGGTTAAAGGGTGCTTATAGATAGAGGACACGTAAGAAAATGAGGACGAAATGGAATCGTATAAGTTCGATAAAATAGAGAAAAAATGGCAAAAGAAATGGCGTGAGAGCGGGCTTTTTAAGGTGGATGTTAAAAATTCGGCGAACAAATATTATTGCCTTATGATGTTTCCGTATCCGTCGGCGGCTCTTCATGTCGGGCATGGACGTAACTATATTATCGGGGATGTTGTTGCCAGATACAAAATGATGAAGGGCTCTAATGTGTTGACCCCTATGGGATGGGATGCTTTCGGGCTTCCCGCGGAAAACGCCGCGCTTAAGAACGGGATCCATCCGAAAGAGTCCACTTTGAATAATATTGCCACAATGAAGCGGCAAATGAGTTCGTGGGGCGTCGAATATGACTGGGATAAAGAAGTTGCTTCATGTAATCTCGATTACTATAAATGGACACAGTGGATGTTTCTTAAGCTTTTTGAGAAGGGTCTTGCGTATAGAAAGAAAGCGTTTGTTAACTGGTGTCCGTCTTGCAATACCGTGCTTGCCAACGAACAGGTTACAGATGGTGCTTGCGAGAGATGTGAATCTGAGGTAGAACAGAAAAAGCTCGAACAATGGTTCTTTAAGATCACCGATTATGCCGAAAGGCTTCTTAATGATCTTGACAAATTAAACGAATGGCCCGAAAAAGTGAAGACGATGCAGAGCAACTGGATCGGGCGTTCAAGTGGTGTGAATATAGATTTTCCGATTGAGGGGACCGATAAAAAACTTACGTGTTTCACGACAAGAGTGGATACGATCTACGGGTGCTCATATATGGTTCTTTCCGCGGAACATCCGATGATTGATGAGATCATAGAGAACAGTCCGGAAAAAGAGAGAATTAAAAAATTTGTAAATAAGATTCGAATGGAATCAAAAATAGAACGGCTTGAAACTTCCGTAGAGAAAAAAGGAATATTTACCGGGCGATATGTGACCAACTTGATAACCGGAGAGAAAATCCCGCTGTGGATAGCCGATTATGTTCTTATGGAATACGGTACGGGCGCGGTTATGGCGGTTCCCGCGCATGACGAGCGCGATTTTGAATTTGCTAAAAAATACAAACTTCCCATTAAAGTTGTTATAGATAACCCGAATAAACATCTTATTCAAGAGAAGATGACCGAGGCATATGAAGATGAAGGTGTTTTGGTGAATTCAGATCAGTTTAACGGATTGAAAAATACCGAAGCTATGGAAAGAATTGCCGACTACATGGAAAAAGAAAATATCGGCCGTCGTACTATTCATTACAGGTTACGAGACTGGCTTATATCGCGTCAGAGATATTGGGGCGCGCCGATACCGATCATACATTGCCAAAAGTGCGGAGCCGTTCCGGTACCCGAAAAAGATCTTCCGGTCGTTTTGCCTTCAGATGTTGAGTTTCGTCCCACGGGAGAGTCTCCCCTTAAGAACGCGGAAAGTTTTGTTATGACAAAGTGTCCCGTTTGCGCCGGGTCCGCCAAACGAGAGATAGACACTATGGATACTTTTGTCGATTCAAGTTGGTATTTTTTGAGGTTTATTTCGCCAAAACAAGACGACGCTCCTTTTAACAAAAAAGACGTTGATAGTTGGCTGCCGGTAGATCAATATATCGGCGGTGTCGAACACGCGATACTGCATCTTTTGTATTCGCGGTTCATTACGAAAGTTTTGTTCGATTCCAAACTGGTCGGATTTGACGAACCGTTTAAACGTCTTTTTACTCAAGGAATGATAGTCAAGAATGGCGCGAAAATGTCAAAATCCAAAGGCAATACCATCAGTCCCGACGCGCTAATAAAAAAATACGGAGCGGACACCGTTCGCTTATACACTCTTTTTATCGGACCTCCCGAAAAAGACGCGGAATGGTCGGATAGGGGAGTTCAAGGGGCGTACCGTTTTCTTAAAAGAGTGTGGACTCTTTTGGATATCCTGAGTAAAGCGCCTTCATCGGTAAAAGAGAAAGGTGCGGAACTTGAAACTTTACGAAAAATGCATCAGACCATTAAAAAAGTTACCGAAGACATTGACGGAAATTTTCATTTTAATACGGCGATCAGCGCGGTTATGGAATTGGTCAATTTGATATACAAAGTTTTGAGTGAGAAAGGCGCGGATTCTTATTCGAAGGGAACCCTACGGGAAGTGTTGAACAATGTGTGCCTTCTTCTCGGGCCTTTTGTGCCTCATATTGCCGAAGAAATTCGCCAAAGTTTGGGAGAAAAAGAAAGTATTTTTAGATCCAAATGGCCGGAATTTAGAGAAGATATGCAACGCGCGGATACGGTCGTTTTGCCGGTTCAGATAAACGGAAAGCTCAAGGGACGGGTAGAGGTAAAGTGTGGCTTGTCGCCGGAAGAAATTAAAAAAAGAGTTTTGAACGACGACAAGGTTAAAAGCTATCTCGTGAATAAAGAAATACGCAAATGGATAATCATTGCGAATAAACTGATAAATATCGTTATTCCCACGCAAACAACCTCGTAGGGGCACATTGCATGTGCCCGTAATTGATTTTTATGAGTTACGATGCGTTTTTTACCATTCCGATTTCGTTCGGGCACATGCAATGTGCCCCTACGAGGTTGTTAAAAAGAACAGAGGTGTTAGATGACCAGATATTTTGTGAAGATGTTTGTGGCGGTTTTTTTCTGCAGTATCTTGTCTAACAGTACCGCTTTTTCTGAAGACGCATCTCTTTCACGTTCAGAGAACTATACCCCGCGAATGCCGATAAAGATCCTAAAGAAAATAACTTTACCGAAAGGATATCATGAAGGGATCACTTTACATGAAAACCGTGTTTGGGTGAGTAACGGAAAAGGAAAAAATACGTGGGTAATTGATCCGGAAACCGGGGAAGTGGAGTCCGAAATAAAGTCTGCCGGCAGGTTTACCGAAGCTATCGCACTGGCGCCGGACGGACTTTTTTGGATCACGGATTGGGACGATAAAAAAATATATCGAGCGAATTTTAAAAATGATGAATGGGAAATAGTGTCACAGATTCCAATTCAAGACGCAAGACCGACCGGAATTGTGCGTGCGAATGGAGAGATGTATGTAATAACCTGGGAGAGAGGGCTCGGAACCAAATATTACATCTCAAAATTCGATAAAGAAGGAAATATTTCCGAACGCGTGCGGATAAAAAGAATACACGAGCCGGCGCATATTGCGTCTGACGGTAAATATTTTTGGATCACCAGCTGGTATAGCGGGATCGTTTATAAGATCAATCTCGATTCACGTGAAGTGGAAGGTTCTTTTAAGTCTCCGGCGGCGTCGCCCACGGGGATAGCGTCCGACGGTAAATATTTATGGATCACCGGAACAAGCGCGGATTTATATAAAGTGGACATTAGCGGCGGGGAAAGCGCGACGCAGAAATAGATTGAAAGAAAAGACTATCGGGGGGAGCAAAATGGAAACTCCCCCTTTGTTTTGCCCTTTCATTTGAAGAATGGTTAAGGATTGATTGACGAAAAATAAAATAGACTTATTCAAGCTTAGGAAAGGTGTCAAAAAGTATGCAAGTGAATAGCTATGAAAAGATAGTGATCATTATCCTGATGATGACGCTACTTGCGGGGTCAATAATTTTGCTGATAAAGGACCGTACGCCTTGTAAAGAGATTGTTGTTGTGAAAGGCGCCGTTAAAAAAAGGTTAACGCTCAGCGATGTAGAAAAGCTTCATATGGAAGGGCGGAAAATAAATATTAATAAGGCTTCGGCAAGTGAACTTGTTTGCATTCCGTTGGTGGGGAAAGTTCTTGCTTCCAGAATTATAGAACACAGAGATCTCCGAGGCGGCTTTTACGATAAAAAAGAACTTTTAGGAATAAGCGGTATCGGTGAGAAAAAATTAAAGAAAATCGAAGGATACATAAGCATAAATTAAAGGTTGGAAAACCGCTGTTCCACCTACGAGGTGGAATAGCTTGAAGTTTCATGTTTCATGTTACACGTCGCACGTTTTCCCGCCGGAGGCGGGTTCCTCCTTCGGCGGAAACGCTGTAACCTGTGACCTGTGACTTGTGACTTGTACCTTGAAGACCGCTGTTCCACCTACGAGGTGGAATGATGGTTTTGGTGTGGGGTGATTGGGGAAAGTGGGGGTGGGAATGAGGCGTCCTCTTGCGGGGCCGGTGGCGGTTTTTGTTAGCGGGATCTTAGCCGCTGGAATTATTTCTAAAGCGCACGCGTGGGAATTTATTGTTGCGATTGGGATCTTGTTATTTTGCGCGATATTTTTTTCAGCGGTTTTTTTAAAAAAGAATAAGATCTTTTTTATTTTGGTGTATGTTTTCTTTTTTCTTCTAGGGATCTTTAGTGTTTTACGGATATTTCCGGAGAAAGATGATATTGGTGAATTTGTTTCCGTTTTACCGGCGCGGGCTGTGATCTTTGGAACGGTTTCAGGCATATGCGAAGACAAAAACGTCGCGTACGACCGATATTCTGTTTTTTCGCTAAAGGTAAAAAAACTTCTTAAGTGTACCGGAGAACATGATGTGAGCGGGTTCGTGCGGGTTAGGATGTTTGATCCCGTGAGGAAAGTTTATCCCGGGGAAAGTCTCGCGATAGGAGGCGAAATATTCGCGCCCGAAGAAGTGAAAAATCGCGGAGTGTTTGATTATAAAAAACATTTGGGGCGTCGTCGAATAGGCGCTCTTATGTCAAACTCGCCAAGAGATGTTTTTCTGAAAACATACGCGAAAAAAACAGGTATGTTTTTGTTTCATAAACGATTGATGGATGTAAGGCTTTCCGCCGTAGAAATTTTTGAAAAGCGTTTAATAAATCCAGCTAGCGCGATCGTTAAATCCGCAATATTGGGCGCGCGCGGGGATCTGACTAAAAAAGTTCGGGATGTTTTTTTAAAAACCGGAACAATGCATATTTTGGCCGTGAGCGGTCTTCACGTTGGGATCATTGCGGTGATTTTAGCCATGATTTTGCGAATAACCCGGTGTCCCAAAAAAATAACGTTTTTTTTAACGATTTGCGCAATATGCGTTTTTGCCGTGTTTACCGGAGCTCGACCGTCGACACTCCGCGCGGTCATAATGGCTTCATTTATTCTAATAAATCTTGCGATCGGGAAAAATTCGGATATTGTGAACGGTTTGATACTTTCGGCGTTCGTGATACTTTTTTTTCGTCCAGAAGAGATCTATAATTTGGGATTCGTTTTATCCTACTTGTCCATTTTTAGCATTGTTTATGTTATGCCGCTCGTTAAAGCATTTTTTGAAAATGAGCCGAGAGTGCCGGATGAAGGTAAAATTGGTTTTATAAAAAGATATTTTCTAATATCGTTAGCGACATCTTTTTCCGTTTGGATCGGTCTGATGCCGATAATTTCCTTAAATTTCGGAATGATAACGCCAACGGTAGTTATATCAAATTTAATCGCGGTGCCGATACTTTTTGTGGTTATTATATTGGGAGCGTGTATTATCGCGGCGGAAGTTTTCGTCGTCTTTATCCCGGTTGGTATCCTTATCTCGCAGATCACCAACGGAGTGATCCGTTTTTTTATAAAAATAATGACGATGATTTCAGAGATGCCGTTGGCTTTCGTTAAAGTTGGTCCGCCAAGCGGTGTTTTGATAGGCGCGTTTTACGCGGGGCTGATATTTACGATAATTTTTTTCAATCGGAAGAAACGAAAAATAATATTCATTATTTTTCTGCTTTTCACCGTGAATTTATTTATTTGGCAGGAAATATTGAACGCAACGGGTGCGGGTGCGTTTAAATGCACGTTTTTTAGCGTGGGAAAAGCGGACGCGGCATTATTTGAATTTCCAAACTCCGGGGTCATGATGATCGACGGCGGCCGCGGCGGAAGTATAACCGGATTGGATGCCGGAGCCAATATAGTGGCGCCATATTTGCGCGGAAAAGGTAAGAGAAAGATAGATTGTGTTTTAGTTTCTCACGCGCATGAGGACCACGTCGGCGGCCTCTCATTTTTAGTGGAAAATTTTGAGACGGGATGTGTTATTATGAGCGAATTTTTGCTAAAAGATGACATTAAACATGGGTATTACAAACGGTTTTTACGAATTGTGGAAGAAAAGGGGATAAGGAAGATGTCGATACAAAGCGGTGACGTGATAAAAGGTTTTTCTGATGCGGGAATCGAAGTATTGAATCCTTCCGAAGATCATATTGATCTGAATGACAGATCTATTGTTCTAAATGTAAAAACAAAAAACGGAAACAGTATTTTATTTTGCGCGGATATCAGTACAAAAATTACAAATGAAATATTGGCGAATTATCCGGAGCTAAAAGCGGACATAATAAAATTTCCGCATCACGGAAGCGGATTTGGTAATATTGCGGATATGGAAAAATTTTTGGATTCGATAGGCCCTAAAGCGGTTATTATCACCAACAAAACTTGCGGGGTAAATAAAGAGCTGATGGAAATTCTAAAGCAAAAACAAATAGAGTTATATATCACCGGTGATTCGGGAGCGGTTACTGTAGTGGAAAATGGTGCTGACTTTAAAATCCGCACTTTTTGCGAGTTGGAGTAATGAATAAAATAGTAAAGGAGACAGCAAAAATGAAAGAAAAACATAAAAAGAGAAAAAAGAGGATATTATGAAAAAACAGAATAAGAATAAAAAAATAACCGCTGAAGAATTCGATAAAAAGTTTGATGTGGGAGAAGATATGTGGGATTTTTTGGATGTCTCTAAGGCGAAAGTTCATCGAAAAATTCGCAGAGTAAATATCGATTTTCCTGAAAAACTGGAACATGCGTAGTCTCTCCGAGATGATGTGGTAATACCAATCATATTAATTGATTACACATCCTATTCGGGCACATGCAATGTGCCCCTACAATTTGTTTTGTGCCGCCAACAGAATTGATTGTTTCACGCAAACAACCTTCGTAAGTGTATATTGTCACAATTCAGTTTGAAATACGTAGGGGCACGGCATGCCGTGCCCTTATTATAAAATCAATAGTTGATTTTGAATGCAGTAGGACGCTGTCGAAAAACACACTTTTCTGTCATCCTCGCGCTTGTCCGGCAAAGCCGGACAAGCGCGAGGATGAAATTTTGGGAATATTTTGCGACAACACCAATGGGGAGTGTATATCGTTACCTGAATTGTGACAATATACAAGGGGCGAACCCATGTGTCCGCCCGCCTTGCTATCCCGGTCTTGCCTGTCCTGCCTGTCTCGAGCGAAGTCGAGAGGAGCCTGTCGAAGAGGGGGTGGCAGGATCTCTGCTCCTTTTTAGATAATTATTTTTTGTAATATAACCTACGAGGTTGGTGAAGGTGAATAGAGCGTTTTACGTATTTTTTCTTCAGCGTAAGTCGTATCTTGTTTAAATTTAAGGAGTTAGAGGCATAGAAAAAGGAAAATTCCCCACATTCAACGTTAAGCCAAAAAATAGCAAGATGCGATTGACATTTTTCTTTTATTATGCTATAGTACGGGATGCTGTTAATTAACGAAAAAGGCTGTTGGCGTTTCATAGATAATTTTATTATAACTGGCGGGATGTAACTTATGGGGAAAGAAAAAAGTTTATACATATTTACTGATGTTCGGCTCAAGAAAAGGCGAATCATTCGGGTTATTGCTTTTTTGGTAGCCTCGCTTTATCTGTTTCAGCAGATCGCGTGGGCACAAGGGGGAGCGCCTCGAGCGTCTTCGATCTCAAGACCTGTTTCCGGAACGGAAGGTGTTTCCCGCGGGGAATTGCCGAAAGTTCCTTATAAATTCGGAAAGACGCATGAATTTTCGGTGAATACGAACGAGACCGGTGAAATTATATATCACATTCAGGATTCCCACGCTTCGCTCGGCGCGCAGTATTCGATCGTTGAGCTTCTTGATTCTCTCGCGACTGATTATAACGTGAATCTTATTGCTCTTGAAGGCGCCGAAGGATATATCGATACTTCCGTTCTCCAATCGTTTCCCGATAAAGAAATTAGGCGAGACGCGGCAGACCGCCTCATGAAAAAGGGACTTATGGGCGCGGCTGAATTTTTTACCGTAACGCGGGATGAAAAAGAGATCGATCTTTATGGAATAGAAGACGAAGAGTTATACAGGAAAAACGTTAACGAATTCCGCGAAGTTGTTGAAGAGCGTTCCGTAAAAATCGCGAATATCGACGCGTTTCTCACGCAACTAAAACTTCTGGAAAAAGAAATTTGTTCGGAACGCCTTTTGCGTTTAAACCGCTATTCTTTTCTGCATAGAAATTGCGAATTAAGTTTTTCAAATTACCGGAAGGAGCTTTTGGAGTTTACGGATCGCTTTAAAATAGATGAGGGGTCGGGGAATTTTTCTCCGAACCCTCATCCTGAGCAAGGCGAAGGATCTCTGGTTAATTTTTCAAAAGGGTCTATAGAGATCCTTCAGCCCTTTGGACTTCAGGATGAGGAGTCGGGAAACTCCCCGACCCCTCAAATAGATACCGGTAAATATTCGGAACTCGCAAAACTTACTGAAGCGATCAGCCTTGAAAAAAGTATAGATTTTCAAAAGGCCAATACCGAGCGGCGCGCGCTTATTGACAAACTAAGCGAGCTTTTAGATAAAGCGGCGCTTAAAGAACTTGTTATTAAGTCCGTTGATTTTCAGCAAAACATGATATCCCCGTCGGAGTTTCATGAATATCTTGTGGGGATGTCTAAAAGCCGCAAAATCCCGCCGGAAACCTATCCCAATCTCAATATGTTCGCGCGTTATATTTCCGTTTATGAAAAGGTTAATCTGTTTTATCTCACAAAAGAATGCGAATTTTTGGAAAAGGAGATCCGAGAGAAGCTTTATCGGAACGAAGACGAAAGAAAGCTTGTTGAAATTACGCAAATGACGCGTATGCTCCGGCGTTTATATAGCATGGAACTTACCCCCGGCGATCACAGTTTTATAAAAACGGAACGCGCGAGGCGATCCGCGGAAGAGTTTACTTTGTTTATAAAAGAGGCGTGCAAAAAATACGGCGTTATCTTTGAAGAAGGATACGATATCCCGGAAATGTTTGCCGGCATAGAACCGGCTATGACGTTTTATGAAACGGCAGAGAAGAGAAACCAGCATATACTCAAGAATACCGTTACGCGGATGAAGAAAAGCGGCGCGCGCGCCGCCGCGCTTGTCACGGGCGGATATCATACGGAAGGCCTTACAAAAATAATGAAAGAGAAAAAACTTTCATACCTTGTCATCGCCCCCAAATTTGAAAGCGGCGAAGAACGTCCGTATATCGCGGTCTTGACCGGCAAGAAGAAACCTTACCAGAAACTTCTAAAAACCGGAAAATATCAGCTTGCGATGGAACCCTTCTTTTATCGATCGAATATGGAAGAGATGAAAGAAGACCTTTTTTACGCGCTTGGTCGAGTGGTGCTGAAAGGCGAGGATCTAAAAAAAGTTAAAGACGCGCTATACAACAATCACAAAATAGAATATGAAAAAAGAATTTCTCAAAAAGAAAAAGAAACAAAGTTTGACGTGATCACGCCAACTGAACTCAAAGCCTTTTTGGACAATATACACGTTATAAGAAGCGGCACGAGCGCTGTTATCGGAGACAAAACGGATAAAAATTCAATTATTGTACTCGCGCGAAAAAATAGTGTTTACAATTTCAAAACGGCGACGCCCTCGCAAAAGAGAAAGTTACTGAACCGCATCTCCGAAGGCAAAATGCCGGAAGAAATGGAGGGAATAGGAACTAATATAACCGATTTTGTTCATGACCGAAGCCAAATTCTAACAAAACTCGATAAGTCCACTCCCGCGATTGTTCAGAAGATACTGGCAAACCTTACCGAAGGAAAAATAGACGAAAATGAGATTAAGGAACAAGCAGTAATCCTTTTAAAACGTAAAGGAATGCCTTCCGATTGGCAAAGCGATATCGGTCTCAAAAAGAGGGTAAACAGGGTGATAGCTTTGGTGCGCCAGGGTTTTGCCGCAAAAAAGACTGAAAAAGAAAAGAAAAAGTTCGGCGAGTGGAAAAAAGCTATAGATGTTGAAAAATATTGGGAAAATTTAAAAAACGTTCTTGGTGAAGTACCGGAAGAGGTGTTGGTTAACGGGATCGATTTTGAATTCGCGAATTTTGTTGATCATATGTGGAGCTTTATCCAACAAATAATTGACAGTGAAAAATTTAAACGCGAAATAATTCAATGCTATAACCAAAAAAATGCTGACGCTGACAAAAACTACCAAGATATAATACAAAGACTGAAATCTCTCCGTTCGCAAATATTTTCTAATCAAACTTTTAATATATTGGGTGATGATGTTTCTCCAGAAATCCGCAAACACTGGAATTACATATTAAGCGAATATGTCGGGTGCCGGTGGTTTTCGGATATTACCGAAAAGCATGCCGAAATTTTCGAGGATACTCTCCACGAAAAAATTACATCTCAAAACAAATCGGAAATTGAGAAATATACGAAGCATTTTAGAAAAAACTTGCCCTTCAAAAGTAAAAAGAAGGTCCCCCTTCGCATCTTCATGAAATATCTGTATATCAAAATTTTAGAAGCCACAAAGTACTGGGAAAACGAAGTAGATGTTTATATAGAGTCAAAAGAGGAAACCTGTAATAACGGTGTAAAATATTTTATAAACAACATTGATATGAAAAATCTGGAAAAAGATCGTGTGAAAAAGGGAGAGAAAGACATTTGTGTCGTATTAAAAGAAATGATGGATATACTTCTCGTGGGGAATTTGTATAGTGATTTTGCCAATCCAACGAAAGAAAAAAAGCGCGAAAAATATCCGGTTGATGATTCAGCAGAAACCTTAGATCATTTTTTCAAACTGAGAGAACAAACAAGGCGTGGAAAAGATACGGAACTGCACGTGCTTCACGATAATGTGGGGCTTGAACTGGTATCAATCTTTCATCTTATAGATTTTTGTATAAAAAATGAAATTGTGAAAAAAGTGGTGCTTCATACAAAAAATTATCCATATGCTATTTCAGATGTTGTGGGAGAAAAAGATATAAGGATGCAAATTAACGCGCTTCAAAACGCGTCAGAACTTTCAGATATAGCATTTGAGAAAACCGGAAATATTAAATATATGGAACAACTTTCAGACGATATTACTGGGCATCTAAAAAATCAAAATATTGTAATTGCTAAACCTCATTGGTTTCCGACACTCGGTCAAAACTTTCTGGACATTCCTGAAGACTATTATAACGAACTTAAAAAAGCAGATCTTATTTTGGCAATGGGCGATGGCTGGTATAGCAAACTCTTTCTTACCCGCAACTGGAAGTATACAGCAGACGCAAAAGAAATCTTAAGCTATATGCCCGCTCCTACCGTCATCTTTCGTATAGGCAAAAACCCCATAATCGCGGGATTAACAGCCAAAATGGCCGAATATCTAAAAAAGATCGGCAAATGGTGGAAACCGCCAAGATTCGGCATGATACATTTCGCGCGAGGAGGGAAATACGCGCGTAAAAAAGCTTATAACGAATACGAAACACATGAGGAGGCCATTGACGAACAGCTTGAGATCGCTTATGCCGAAGGCAGATTTAAGGCGGTAAGCGACGAAATCGTAGCGCCCGTCGCAGAATTTTTCAAAACGTCAGGTTATGAAAAAATATCGAAGAAACTAACTAAAGATCCAAACACAGCTACGCGCCAGATAGCGATTAACGAGGTTACCGGCATAGAGGATTTTAGGGGACACGCGAGTTGGCGGGGTATACACATAAGCGCGGAACTTGATGATGAAGAAAAACAAAAAGTGCTCGTTCACGAGGTCGGTGCATATTATCGACTTACGCATGGACTTAACCTGGATTTAGAAGCGTTATATTTGGACTATCTTAAGAAGAAAGAAATAGACAAAAAAACCGCACGCGAAAAATTTAAAAAACTGAAAGAGATGAAAGAGCTTCCTGAAGGTTTTTCGCCTGAGAGGGATTATTCTGGTGAGCCTCTTCGCGTTATTGAGGGTAACGCGAAAAAAGCAACTTTCTTTCATATTATTGGGCGAAAAATAAAGAGAATTGTTTTTCGTGTTATCGGACGGAAAGAAAAGACGTGTTCACTTTACGTTATTGAAGGGAAGGCAAAAATGGAAAGAGATCCCGGATATTTTCCTTCGGAAAATTCCGGGATGACAAGTGTTGAGTTGTCGAGAAATTCCAGGATGACAAAAGAGCGAACTTCACAAAATTCCGGCCAACGCGCTGTCATCCCGGTCGAAGAGCCGGGATCTATTTTTAGAAACTATAAAAAATTATTTAAACTCCTTTCGATTTTTACTTTTATATTAGGATTGATTATCGTACCTGCGATAAAATTGACTCATTTTATGACGCCATCTAAGAACGCGCCGCCTTTTGAATACAGAATTAAAGAATCTGTAAAACCTGTAACAGATTTTCTTGTAAAAGGGCTCAGCGCGCACGGGCCCACGGATATCATAAAAATTGAACCGCAAGGGACTTTTTCCATTGAACACGGCGTTGAAATAACAGCGTATAACGCACTTTATGATGTGCCGTCAAATGCGTTTGTTTCGGATTATTACCTTATGTTTGTCTTTAAAGAGGGGGTTTCTCCGGGAACGCGTCTGCAAATTTTTCTTAAGAATCGAGAATGGAAGAACCTATACGCATATCCGGGTTCGCCTACCGGAGGCAAAGTTATATTTCGTCCGGGAATAGATCCCTGCAACGTATGTCAATTTAAACCGGAAGAGACGCCATATGGTGATATCTCCGCTATCGGAGTTAAGGTTTGGGACGGCTCATCGGGTAACGCGCTTAGCAACTTAAAAAAAGTTTATGTAGTCAAAAATGGTATTAAACCGGAAGATGTGCTTAGGGAGAAAAAAACGCCTCTATCACAAGAGAAAAAAGAATCTCAAAAAACACCGGTGCCGCAATTTGTAAAAACACCGCAAGAAAAACTGCCCGCACCACCGGTGGCGATACCGCAGGAGAAATCGAAGAAACAAAAATCATCTGATCCTGACGCGATAGTGGTTCCTTTAGACATTCCGGGCACATGGTACGGTCAGAAATGGCCTGACAGCCAGGCGATATCCAATGTGCGTTATGACCCAAAAAGAAAAGCTTTGGTAGGAGATTTTAATATCATACAGGGCCATCCGAATCTGGATAGAGGGGAAGTAATAGTTGATGTGCTTGACCTCGGGATATCCCCTTTCAATTTTGATAAATGGGAACTTACAGCTGATGTTAAAGTTGACGTAAAAGAAGGCAGTTTCGGACATACGCCGAATAATGCTGATGGCGTGGGATTTTTTGTAAAAACCGGACCCGCGCAAGGCTGGAAGAATGCCTATGAATGGGAAAATCATCCGGAAAACGAGGTCGGCGATTGGAAAACAATATCGTTTAGCCGCGGAGAATTTAATAAGATAGACAGAGTTGATCCTCAGGACGGGTTCCCTCTAAAAGATCCGATAATCAGGATGTTTGGGATTAAACTGGGAGCGGGAAAAGATCATACAGGATCTAAATTTACAAAAGCGAAGGGCAAAATTTTAGTTCGAAACGTGCGTATCACGCCTCGAAGAGAAAAATATGCTCCGCCCGATTTCTGGCCAAAGGCGCCGAGCGCGCGCAAAAAAGTTTCGGGTGAAATAAAAATCCCTATTACAACAAACTGGCCGGTTAGGGAAGACGCGGGAAACTGGGCGGTTAAAGCGACGCACGTCAAGGGCGGTATTCTTGCTCTTACCGTGAAACTTCGCGGAGGGGACCCTGAAGGAAACCATAATAAAGGCGAAACCTATCTTCCTCTATATGATAAGCGAGGCAAACGTGTCGTTCCTGTCCCGGGATTGCCTGAGGAAGGATATTTTGATGCTCGAGGCAAAGTTATTAAATCCATGGTTTGGGTTCCAAAAAGCTATGCCGAGGGCAAAAAGATCCCAAGTGCCATACAAACCGGAGCACACGATAAGCATTATAACTACCAGAACAACGCGTGGAATCCGTCACTTATAACTAAAAACCTCACTGGAAAATGGCATGAATTAAAATTTTATCCTATGGATCCGGCAGAAAACGAACCCGGATACACTGATGATGATTTTTTGGTCGTTGCTTTTGGCGAACTTTTATTTAAAACAGGCCTTCCCGGCGCCACTTCACCTGATTACAAATGGGACGGACATATTTACTTTACGGATATCCGCATTGAGACTGATGACCGTGTGTTCCCTGAACCCGTGCCGCCATTAATAAAAACGAAAATGTACGCTGAAAATCCAAAAGATAAACCGCCTGTTCCCATAGAGCTCTTTGAAATGCTTTCCGGCGCCGGCGGTTACGGTATTTTTGACTTTGATCATATTCCGGAGGGGCGAGCCGCGCTGGAGGAAAAAATCAAAAAAATGCCTCCAAATGCCCGCGTTTGGCGCCATATGGCGCTTTTCGGAAGTCTTTCGCCGAACGGACCCATTTTGTTCGATGAGAATGATAATTTTATTGATTTTGGTTTCATTGATCCTGTAACA
The DNA here is from genome assembly GCA_016783605.1 of Candidatus Omnitrophota bacterium. Lineage (GTDB taxonomy): Bacteria > Omnitrophota > Gorgyraeia > Tantalellales > Tantalellaceae > BS750m-G21. The sequence continues at coordinate 50,738 of JADHWG010000002.1, forward strand.
GGAAAAACGGTGATCATAGGCGTAGAAGGCATGAAAAAATGTGTAGACGAGAGACTTTCTATACTAAAGCAATATGGCAAAGTAGAGATTACGTCTCTTGTAGCGCATGATGCCGCGGACGGAAAAAAGAAAAAAGAAAACCGTATAGAAGGAGATCGGCCGAATCTTTTTACGGACTCAAAAAAATTCAAAAGATTTTTACAGGGCATTAAACCCATATTAGAACATATTCGTGACAAATGGAGGGCTCCGGTGCCGGATTCGGCAGGGCTTGATCTCATACAGCACAATTTTAATAATCCTAAAACTGTTGTCGCTATGTTGGAACTCTTTAACGAGCCGCTCAATATGGATACCGCGCAGGTTCCTGTGCCGTGTATTCAGAGGAGAATTCACGAATTATTTGAACTCGTCTATGAAATTGATCCTACATGGCTTCTTTCAACCGGAATGAGAGATTACGAGTCCTGGAAATATTTCGCGCACTTTGTGCTTCCCGAATATTATGACGGCATTAAAAATGTAAAAAATCCATTTTATAAAAATGTTGTACCGCAGTCTCACTGGTACGGTGATAAAGAGAGTGTAACACCTCTTGCAACCAACGTGGGAAAATTCTTTATGCCGGAACACGTACTTTTCTGGCTAAAAGGAGAACTTGACCCGCGTACGCCTGAAGAATATAAAGCCGCGATAGGCATAGTTGAGGTTATGCGGCAAGTTTATGTTTCAGCCTATGGCGGCGGTCTATTCTGGGTTGACGACGAATTTTTGCCGAATTGGAAAGATTACCAGAAATTTTTTAAGGACAACACCGCGCAAGTTCCTTTTACTCCGCCCACCCCCGCTAAACCCGTACAGGTTGTAATAACACAGGAAGTGCTCAAAACACTTCCTAACACGATAAAGGCAATCAAAGAGGGGAGTTTAACTTATCGGGACGTGACTATTTTCGCCCAAAGCGAATACCCGATCACATTCAAAATGCTGACAGAAAAAGATGTAAATATCAAACTGACAAGAATCGGTCTTAGAACCGACATAATAGAAGCTCTTACGGGACTCGCGGAGTCGGTAATTCTGAGGGGCTATCCTCTAAATTATGAAACCATCTCCCGCGCGTTTAAAGAAATAATCACGCTCCATGCCGCGAAAGAACTAATGCCGCATGCTAAGATGCTTCAGGAGAATGGCATAGCGGTTACGCATAAAAATCTAAGCCGTGTGCTTAAAAAAACATCCCCCTCTCTTATCCCGAAATGCGCTGAAAAAGCACCCCCCTCTGTCATCCCGGAATTTGCCGAAGGCGAATATCCGGGATCTTGTACCCACAAAAAACTAATCATGTCTTTAGCGGCCATGTTAACCATGGCTCCGGTTGTTGCTAGTGCCAATTGGGGAAATATTGTGATGGAATCAGGCATATTTACGACCGTTATGAATTTTTGTTTTTTTGCTGTGCCTATTTTAGTTTTTTCCGCGGTTATGGTCGGCATATGTTTGACCGCGCAGAAGGTTTTAATTGATCCTTTGGCGAATGTTTTAGATCCCGGCTCTTCCCCCGCATCAAGTGCGGGGTTCGGCCGGGATGACAAAAAAGAGGAAGGCTCCGACTGGAATAACACATCTGGACACTTCACAAAAAAGGTAAAAATCGCGGGCAGGGCGCTTCCGGGGGTAGTTGTGGTTTTATTGTTAATCGCTGTCGGCGTAATTTACTGGATGCAAAAAACTACTCCGCCGGAATTTGTTCCTGAAAAACCGGTTTATGAAGATGTTATTGATACAAAAGAAGAGAAACTGGAGATAGAGGAGCCGCGTCAGAAGAAATTTTCTAAAAAGCTGAAAGCAAACTCGCCTCGAGATGGACCTGAAGACGCTGAAAAGCGTGAAAGGGAAGATACTTTAGAAAAAGAGCGCGCGGAGTTTGATAAAATATTTGGTATGTCTAAAGTGATTACTCATGCTGATGGCTCGTATAAAATTGCGTATTATCCACCGGGTGCGGTTGTTTCTTCTGAAATATATTTTTATTCTGCAGACAAAACGCTCAATAAGATCAGCTATTTCGATCCCAATACAGGTATTCCTTCTTGCGACGCCTATCTGGACCCCAACGGTACGGAAATTAGCAGAGACTATTTTGATCCGAATATTCAGGATTTAACCAAAACAGTTTATCTAAGCCCCGACGGGAAAGAAACTTTTATCGTACGCAATCGTTATTCATCGCATTTATCTCAAATGGATCCGAATGGGGGCACAACGGAATATTATTTTGGCAGGAAGAGTAGTTTTTTCCCGAGTTCATTTGATATCTATGACACTTCAGGAGACAGGGCAACTCTTTTGATGCTTGATACGAATAGCTGGAGTTTGAAAGAACGAACTGATAGGGGGACGACAGAAGATGGTATTTCATATGAAACTATTACGGATTTACAAACTAATACGACAGCTTATCGCGAATACTGGTCCGGGACGCTTATACAAATGTACTGGGAATCTCGGGATAGCGAAGGAAATGTTGGTGGACGGATATTTTACGATAAAAAAGGCATGTCGGTAGAGACACGAGACGCGAAAGATCGTGTAACGTTGTTAAAAAAAGAGGATCGGATTACCGAGACCAAATATTATCCCGGTAAACATGTGAATCAAATGGAGAGTGCTCACACAGAATATCTTGTTCCGAGAAACGGGATTTGTTCTGAAGCCATTTGGATGAATAGAGACGGTTCAAAAGATGCTCAGCAGTTTGATTATGAAGACAAAACATCGATGTGGAGAGAATTTAATAAAGATGATTCGTATGAAGAGACATATTTTGATGAAGAAGGGAAACAGTCAGAAGTTATCTATTATGACTCAAACAACAATGTTATCCAGCCGGCGGAGGAAGATGAAGAAGGCATAGAAATGGGTAGAGACGTCAGCCACCTAAAGAGAAATGTCACTCATTTAACGACTCTCAGCCTAATCGCGTTTGCCGCCAGAGAATTAATCTTACCGGCTGTGTCTGAAGCTTACGGTGGAGGTTTTATAACCCGCGCGGTGATGACTGGTTTTGAAAATCCGGTTATTTCGGTTTTGATTCTTATGGCTCTTATCGGACTTGAGTTTTTTGTATACAAACTAAGGGTAAAAGCACTTAGTAAAAGAGCAGGAGATTTTTACGCGCGCTCACGTGCTCGGACAGAATGGCTGATCGCGGCAGTTTTAACCATTTTTGTTTTTGGAACGGTTTTTCTTGTAAAAAATATTAAGCACAAAGAACCGGCGCAAAACGTACAAAAAACTGAAGATATTCAAATTAAAAAGTCGGAAGAAGAAATTTCCGTTGATGTTAACGCGATCATTCGTCGTGTGAAAAAAAGAAGATACGGAACATATGGAAGACCGGAACCTTCTTCGCTTAAAAACATTCAATTGCCTGAAGCGATGCGGGAATTTGAGGGCTTGAGATTTCTTTATGAAAGTTCGGATGGCAAAACAGAGTTTTATGAGTCTCCGTATGAAAAGTTTGAGAAAATTAGTTTTCGATATAATCCAAACGATACTCTTATGCAGATTTCGGGTTTTGACGCGGAAGGAAACGATTATACAATTTATCGATCTTGGCCGAGGGGAAATAGTACTATTTACTCGCACACAGATGATTTGAAAAAAGATATGATCTTTAACTATGATTCGAATGGGAAATTAACTGATCAGACTAAGTATAATGATGACGGAGAATGTGATTGGAGAGACAATCAGGAAAACGGCATATGGTACCACCATACATATGAGTATGGCCCGGACGGTTGGCTTAAAAAAGAAACTAAATTGGATGCTTTCGGGATCACCCCGCTAAAGGAGTGGGAGTATGAGCCTGGAACTTATCTTCTGTTGCGGGAGACCAATTCCGATAAATCTTTTATAGAATATGACTACTCATATGACGACCCTGACGATCCGGAGGGATATGAATGGAAGCAATTCGGGTGGCATTACGATCCCAATGGAGGGCTTGTTAAGACAGTCGAATATGATAGAGAGGGGAATATTGTTGATATTATCGATCCTGACGGTAATCCCGCGCAAATGGTGGTGAACCCGACGGATGGTTCGTATTATTTTTATGCTATGGAGTATGGTGATAGAGCAGAATACCATTATTCTTCAAAGAATGAGTTTTTTAAAGAAGTAAGATATGATGGATCCCGAATATCGCGAATTATTGAACGCGTGTCTCCTAACGAAAAAAAGGATACACATATTTGGAAAGATAACACGTATAGCACCTATTATTCGGAAATCAATGAAGACGGGGATTTTATAAAAACCAATCGTGTGGAATATTTTAATTCCGAAGGATGGTCTATAAAAAAATATAACTACGAAACTAAAGAATGTAGTAAATTTGAATATCCGCCAAACGAAGCATATTTTATTGAGAAGTGCTATAGAGGCGAGAATTTCGAAACATTTATTGAAATTGTTCGTCATCCGTATCCCCAGAGTAAAAAATCAAGCGCTTATGACTCGAGCACAATGAATTTTTTAGCAAAAAAGGTTTTCTCGCCAACCGGAGCAGGTTCCGCCGCGGCAGGGGCAATTTTGCTTTTTCCCGCCATCGCGAATGCTATAGGCAAAGTTTCGGGTTCGGCCGGTGTTCTGCCTGTATCGACGGTTTTATTGCGTTTTTTAAGCCATCCCTTGAGTGCTGGAATTTTTGGGGCTGTGTTTGGAGTTATTGCATATCTGGCAATTGATTGGACTGCCGAGAAAATTCAAGAAGCGTCTGCGTCTTCAATAGGTTTTCCGGGAGAGATAAAGCTTACACGGTCAAGTTTTGTTAAGGGAGCTATTGGCGGTGTTCTTTTGTTTTTATGGTGGTTGTCTAATCCTTTTAGAGCATTTGGTTCAGATAAATCTGATCCATTTTTGAAAATATTTAAGTTGAATTCAGACGAAAAGGAGATAAAAGAATTTGATGTACAAAAGTATTCGGGAGCTTTTATTTATAGCGCAATGGTATTTTCTGAAAAAGGAGAGCTGATTGGAAAATTTCCTACTTTTCTCATTAATAGAATTTTGGATAAGGAGACACATAATATCGTGGGATATTCATATATAGGGAAAGCAGGTATTTTCAATAAAGCAGGGCGTAAAATTGGAGCCATTACACCGGACAGGGATATACAAAATATAGAAGGAAAAATTATCGGAAAAGTTGATGATTATCATAAAGGAGATTTGAAAAATAAAAGGGGAAAGATTGTTGCCATTCGCAGGGAGAGCGGCTGTGTCATGCTGGATATAAATGGGACGAATTACTTATTAAAACACGAAGATTTCTATTCTGAAAGAAAAGAAATGGTTAGCAAGTTTTTTAAGAATCTTTCGGTTGACGCGCAAAAAAAGATAATATCCGTTCTTGAATTATCAAAAGGGAGAGAACTTTCTTTGTTTATCAGAGATGTTGTTCTTACTTTAAGGGAATGGCATCTGCGAGAACATAATCCTATGGGGATAGGTGAACTGAGACAACTTATCAAAGCAGATGAACGGTCCAGTGCGATATTAGTAAAATTCGTTTTATCCAATGAACTTTTCAGGGATCTGTTTGATGTAAGTTTTAATGAGCTTGTCAGTCGCGCACAAAAAACTAACAAATCATTCGCAGAATTTTTGCGAGTAGATGCTGGATTAAAAGATAATGATGTAGTTAAATTTTCGGGGATTTTAGCTTTATTCGGCGGATTAGAAAAGGCTGTTAAAGTTTATCCAAAATATCTTACGGGTGTAGTGCCTAAACTCTTTGAATCAGTAAAACAGTTAAAGAGAGAAGCATATTTTACAGAAAGGTTATATGAAAAAGTTCTGGCAGATAAATTTTTACATAAGACGGATTTTGAAAATGCACTTATAAACCTATATAAGTCTTTAGACCCCAAAAGTGTTAAAAGAGATCTGATCGAAATAACTTCCAGCCTTTTAGGAGATAACCTTAGCGCGAACACAAAAAAAGAATTAAATTTAAAATCAATCGACACTTCTGCATATAAAAAGGTGCCATTGGATAGTGTTGTTCACAATGATACCCTGGTTGTTAAAAACTATTTTTATGACAAAAGATGGTATGACTATTTGCTAAAAGTTTTGCCTGCCTTTGGATATCCTGAAGGAGGAATAAAAATAGAAAATAACGCGTTTCTTGCAACTCAAAGAATTAACGGAATTATGGTTAAGTTTATAGGAATCTTAAATTCCACAGAAGAAGAAAAGGGCGACCCGTTTTCTGAGTTAAAAGCTGGTATTCTTGTTCACAGAGGACATCAGGGAAAAGAAACACGAACGACCTTCAACGGCAGAGAAGCGCAAGTACCGTTACTTTTGCCGTTAGGTTGTCGGAGCGCGGGAGACGCGGATTGGCTTATCGCAGGGAAATATCCTGAAGCCGTAATGTGGGGAACCGGTGGAACCGGGGAGGGTCTCAAAAACACGCCGTTTGTATTTCATCTGGTAAAAGCCATATGTAAAAAGGAATATACTACGTGGAAACAAGCTTATTCATATTTGGAACAAAGACTTGGTAAAGGTGTTGCGAGAAACTATATGAGACCTGACAGTCTTACATTTATTCTTATCAAGGAGCTTAAAAAACGATACCCCGATGCTGTAAAAAATTATAATTTCCAGCTCTCAGAAACAACCCCCGCTCGCGCCGGACCTCGTCAATACGGCGATATCTTCGCGCCCAACATTACAAGAAGAGAAATGTTGCGCGGTAGTTTCCGCCTGCCGATAATCGGCATAATTCTTTCCGGCATTAGAAACAGGGATAAATCGACCGAGGATTCCCCGAGAAAAAACGATGAAAAAGAAAAAAGGAATGTTGAGAATAAAACGGAGCCTTTCGGGAAGAGACCGTTAAATATCAACCCAACGTTTATTGCACTGTTATTATTCGGTTTGTCAGTCTGGCTTTTGGGAGCGGAACGAAATCTTAGCAATATTAGTTGGCTGGCTATGGGTGCGCTATGCGGATGTCTTATTCTTTTTTTGGGAAAGCTCTATTCAGAAAAAGTGACTGCAGGGATAATAGTCTTTTTAAAAAATAACGGAGTATCAGTACCGACCATCTATAAATTGTGGAAGGTATCGAAGAATACACTACCTTTCGTGATGGCAATTATGTTTGTTATGACAGGCTGGTTTATGTGCAAAAAAATGTCTCCCGAGTATGCCAGTATGCGTATAGTAAGCGCCGTTGCTTTAAGCATATTAAGCGGGTGTTTTTTGTTGGAAAAACAAACGGAAGAAGCTATGTTGCGACGAATGGACAAAATAGTAGTGGCAGGTCTCAATTTAATGATAAGAGTGTTCAGTTTGGTGATAATAGAGGGGTATAATTCAGCGGTGACAATTATTAATTCACTCAATGAAAAAATAATGGAGTTTAGAAATGGTGTTCGTAAAAATGATAAATCCGATTTTACGATTACGCTTGGCGTTTCGTCTGAGATCTATAAGAAACTTATCTCGAAAGACGCTATTTCCGAATTGTACAAAAGGGGAATTAATCGCGTGGTAAGCTTAGACAAATTCGGTGCGAGAGAAGAGATGATGCGTGAGCTTAGTGAGAAAACAAAAGGTGAAAAGGTTATCTGTCTGCTTTTGGATGAAACCACGTTCGGGCAGTTGGATCTAAAAGATTCGCAGGGTAATATGAAAATGAAAAAATTTATGAACACGGTTGATCTATTTGTCGAAAGGGCTCAAAAAGATATTTTTCCCTTGATGCATCCGGAACTTACGCGAATCAATGCCGAAACAGTAAAAAAGATCAATGACGCCGCTAAACTTAGGGGTTTTCTTGACATGCACGCGAGAACTTTGCGGGAAGTGGAATCTCTTGAACTTGTGGACAAAAGTATTTATGACGAACGGTTGGCAGATCTTCAATCCGTGCTTTTTTCGAAAGTAAAAATGTCAAATAAAGCGAAACTGTTTGTGGAAAATATAGCTATAGGGAGGTGCAGTAAGAGGGAAACTAAATATATCAGCGTGTCCGCCGCGACTGCCGCGGATATGAGGTTTATTGCCGGCGCTTTGGATAAAATGGGGCTTGACAAACAAAAGGCTTCGAAGTTCATACAGGTTCGTGTTTGTAACAAAAATGTGACCGGTAAAAATCTGGATAAATATTTGAAAAGGACAGGACTCGGCGCGTATTTGGCGAGAGAAAACGTCAAAGTGGTTTCATCCGCGAATGAACTCGAACTCGAGAAGACGATGGATGTAGTAAAACAGACGTTTGGCAATGAGATTAATCCGGGACACGTATTTATCGGAGATTCGAGAGACATAGTGCAAGCGGATAGAGATTCCTTGAAGCAAAAGAACGCGCCCGTATATGTTCAGATGCGCCGAGAAGGCACCGCGTCACAGCTTCTGCGCGCTATGATAGAACTTGCCGCTACGGGGGAGAAGAGAAAGATAAAGATAAAAGGTCTTGGAATTATATTGCGGAAGGACGGATATTATGTCTTTCTGCCGGATATTAAACCGGTAATTAATCTATTGCGGGAAGAGATCGAAAACTATGAAACAATTTGTTCGATGGTGTAATAGGTTGGATAGAACTCTGGTCTTTTGAGGTGGGAATTAGCAGGGGTAAATATAGTCGACAAACAAAGAATTTGCTTTTAGCGCCAATATATGATATATTTTTTGCGAACCATAACAAAAGGTTCGCAAAGGAAAGATGATATAACCCGTTGCGATATGGGGAGTTATCCAAATAAAGCATCAAAGCATGGTTCGAAAAATGGCGTTTAAATGGAGAGAATATGAATATTATGGAATTGAGGAAAGAGATCGAAAAAATTAGAAAAAATAGGGCAGATTTCATTAATGTTTCAAATTTGGAATGGTATTCCCTTTTTAAAGATGAAATTCGAAATTCTATAGCAATAGAGGGAGTTTTCGCGAATAGAAACGATCTTTTAGATGTTCTGGAAAGGAACAAAAGAACTGATAGTGAAAAAACCGCTTCAATTTTAGGTTATTTTGAATCTGCAAGTTCAATGTATGAGTATGCGCACAATCAACATAAAGAAAAAGAGTTTGTTTTAAAAGTGTCGGATGTAAAACAAATCCATACACTTCTCATGAGGTATGAAAAAGACATGGGGATATATCTTGGTGATCTGGGAGAATACAGAAAAACCAACGTGGAAGTTGCAAGCGCTACTTTTAAGCCTATAGACGTTTATTATGTGGCCACAGCAATGAATCTTCTCGTAAAGTGGGTAAATTCTAAAATTGCCGACAAAGAATTTGATCCGGTGACCTTAGTAACCATTTCACATATCTGGTTTGAAACCGTTCACCCTTTTAGGGACGGGAACGGAAGAGTAGGGCGAATATTGTTGTCGTATCTTTTAGTTGGCGCGGGCTTTGTAAATATCGCAATTAAAGGTGTAGCAAAAAGTGATAGGGAGATATATTATAATGCTCTTGAAGCATGTGACGATTGTTTTGAGCGTATGCATCGAGATTTAGAGAAAAAAAAGAAAATCGTTACAAAAGACGTTGACAGATACATGAAAGATGTTGATTTCGATCCGCTATCAAAAATCATTGTTAAACGTTTGGAAGACAGTGTAAAGCGGTTACGGACTATATCGAAAGATAAGTTGAAAGGTGATGCTGTTCTTTCTTTGCGTGAGTTAGCGGAAACATACAACTATTCGCAGAACTATTTGAGGAATTTGATAAATAGAGGGCAACTAAAGGCACACAAAGAGGGTAAGTTATGGTATGTACGAGTCCGGGATATGCAAAAATACATGGAATCAATTGCAAAAAAATCAACCTTGTAGGTGGAATGACACTTGGTGGAATCTGCGGGTTCCAAGAAGATTCTAAGGTTTTTACTGCTTCTTAAGGTATTTTACAACATATTTTTGGAAATCGCGGAAATCCTTAAGGTTATTAAGATGTTCGTAAATGAGCTGAGGATCAACTTTAAGATATTCGTGGGCAAGGATGTTACGCAAACCTGCCATAGGTTCAATCTTTTTGGCGAAATTTTTTGGAATTATTTTATTGGAGGAAATAATTTGTAGTGCATCTTTATTATCCCTGGGTCTGGACCAGTCGTTATCCACAATTATATGGTGACAAATATCCAGAATGCATTGAATGGCAACCTCAAGACATCGTTCGGCAAGTTTGAATATTTTGGGGTCAGAGCAAAATTTCTTCTGAGAAACAGCTTTTAATTCATCAAGAAGGAGAATGTTTTCACGCATTTCGCTTAATCTTTCATTAACGGTTTCCGGATTTACCATAATCAAACTCCTTGTAAAATTTTTTTATGCAGAGCTTCGTCGTATAGTTTGCGAATAGGTGCTTCGTCTATGTACCTTTTTATGGTGGAAACCTCAAAGCGTATTCTGTCCATTTCGTTTTTACAGTATAGAAGAAAGTTATGTGCCGTGATTTCATATTTAAGTAACAGAGGCGCGTAATGCAGGCTTACTATGTCAACCTTGGATGGAAAGAATTTACTTAAATCCGAGGAAAGACGCGCAATTTCTTTAAGCGCAAGCGGGTCGCAGGGTTCTTTTTTGAACAAAACGGCAATATCAAAATCACTTTGTTCAGAAGCGTTGCCTTTAACCCGTGAGCCGAAGAGGTAGGCAAGTTTTACTTTATGTTTGTGAAACACATTTTTATCTATTTTTGGTGAAAAATTCATAAAATTACCTCACCCGAATAATATCATAAACATAGACGAATATCAAAGTTTTCTGTAATATGCAGGAAATTCTCATCGTATTGGAATATATACCCGCCATCAGTTTCTTCCAAAATTCCTGCCAGTTCATTTTTATAATAAACTTTTGCTTTCCTGTGGTCATTCATGAAAATTTTTCCTGAAATTTTTATGTTATTTACATTTTGCCGCGATTCTTTTTTTCTATTGACAGATAGTATCCTAAAAATTCTAAAACTTTGTTCACTTTGTCCACTCGCACAGTAGTTTTGCCTTGTTCAAGTTCTCGAAGGAATCTTAATCCAACACCGGATCTCTTGGCAAATTCAACTTGGGTTAATTTTGTTTTCTTACGCAATTGTTTAATTTGTTTGTTTAAATTTTTCATAATATTTCCATAATGCTATACAAAAGTATACCACTCAGCGGGTATAAATTCAACATATGTCTTGATATTTTATACCCTTGAAGGTGCAAAATGGAATAATATGCCCCCTTAAGGGTATAAGAACGCAAAGAAACATCGAAGTTATACCTCATCGGGTGTAAAAAACTCCCCTCACTTCCACCTCGTAGGTGGAGGTGAGGGGAAGCGAAATTGGGGATTTTGTGAAAACAAAAAACAACCGCGAATGAGCTTATCCATAGAGATAAAAGCCAAGGTGTTAAGATATAAAATAGCTTATTTTAATGGTTTTAATGGTATCGTTTTTATGATAGAATAAATACGATTAAAGCGATGTAACTTTTTTGTAATATAACGATAAGGTGGGAGAATAAAGATTAAAGGAGTGTGAAATGACACTGTTCTCGAAAATTAAAATTAGTGTGTTAGCGTTAGTTTTGTTTTCTGTTTGCACCGTAGTGCGCGCGGATGATGGTGATATTTTTGTTGAATATCCAAGCGAAAACTTGATGCGAAAAATTCAGACTAATGGTTTTATCTATGAGTATTTCGACGAAGCCGAATATAGCAACGAATGGAGTACATGGGGCAGATCCATTTTAGCATACGAAGAAATTGACGGCGAGTGGCAATATAAGACGTGGGATTGGGAAACATTTGCTGGAGACGGACAGGTTTTCTTAACGGAGTACGTCGGAGATTATGTGTTAGAAGCCAATACAAGCGCGGCTTTAAGCGGGGTATCAACGTCCGAAAGAAGAATCAGTTACTTATACGACCACAAAGATAATTGGGGAGTGGATACCGCAGACAACGGCTGGATCGAAAGAGAAAAAACTATTTATGATACCGACGGTGAAAAGGTTCTTGAAAAATATTTGCGAAATGCTAACGACCTTTTGGTGAAGGATATCCACACGGATACGAATGTCTATTACGTTTATGAGTATCATGATGTCGCCGGCATGGAAGAAGTTATTCACTACAAAAAGAAGTATGTTTATGACGAAGCGGATGAGGCGGATATTTTATCCGGAAACGCGGGAATTTTTGTGGATTCACTTGAGTATATCGACACTGATTATACGGTAAGGTGGGGAGCGAACGGGAAGATAACCACACTGCATGTTGATGGAGATAATTCTTACAATAACACTTATTTGGATCCGTCTGACGGAATATTTCACATATACAATTGGAATGATTCGTGGGAACTTATTAGTGTACGTAAAGAGCATCCGGACGGGACGGTTGAAATCTGTATTCCTGATGATCCGGAAGATACGGTTTGGCCGCTTCTTAAAAAACGTGTGCCTTCGGATGGTTTTATTAAGGGAGTTAACCTTCCGTGGATCCATTATGGATACGATATGGGGATGCGAACGGAAACAGGGGATTATGACGGATATTCGAAAAATCTTAATGAGTTATACGGGAAAATGGATAAACATAAAGGAGATTGTGTAAGACTGTTTTTGTTCGCGGATCTTAGAGTCGGTGTGGATTTTGACGCGAGTGGTAATCCCGTAAAATTTACGGACAGAGTATATGAAGACATGAACGCGCTTTTAGATTGCGCCAGCGCTTTAGGGATAAAGCTTATTCCTGTTTTGTTTGACTATATGATAGCTGATGGAGTATCAGGTCCGGGATTTGGAGAACATCCGGATGTAATAACCGATCCCGCGAAAAGAGGTCTTCTTGTCAACTTATTCAAAGAGTTTATTCAGGAATTCGGAGATCATGAGTCAATTTACGCGTGGGACATAATGAATGAACCGGAATGTTCGAATATCAACATAGCGGATCTTCAGAATTTTGTGACGGCGTTTACGACAATGATACACACGGAAACTTCAAAAGCGAAAGTTACAGTTGGGAGTTTAGACAAAGAAAGCATGCAGGATCATTGGATTGATGTTGGACTCGACATTTATCAGTTTCACTATTACGACAAAATGGGGAGCCCTGAAGAATATTTAACTTCGATCCAAGATCTTGGTAAGCCCGTGATCGCGGGTGAAATCGGCGCGACAAACGTCGCGGACAAACTAAGTGTTTTAAGGCAAAACGGATACGATGGAGGACTTTTTTGGCAAGATGAACAAGCTGGAGATGAGTTTACAATAAGCGAAGAGGAATACGAAGTGATAGATAACTGGTTCTATGGAACAACGTACACGTATTATGAATTCGATGATCTTGATGTACAGTGTTTAGAATCAAAAACAACTTCCGCCGCGGACGAATACGGGAACGTGTATTATCACTACATAGAGGAAAAGTTTTACGATAACGGAACCGCGAATGACGATAGTGACGATTACGGGCGAGTAGATGTTCAGGTTTTGGCAACAAAAGACAAGGATGGAGCGATAGCATACGAAAACGAACATTTCGCGGGGACAGCTACTGTTTCTACAAAACGCTGTTATGAGATAGCGAATTATGAAGACCCCGCGGCGCCGATAGTGGAAACGCTCGTAGTGACGTACACTTATTACGAAACCGGATGTTTGAAGTCGAGGATACTGCCGACGGCGGATAAAGACGGTAATATGTACTACCACTATAAAAACGAAAAGTTCTTTGACAACGACACCCCGGATAATGACACGGACGATTACGGCAGGGTTGACGTCCAGGTGTTGGCCGAAGAAGACTCCGACGGAGCGATCGCGTACGTAAACGAATACTTCGCGGGCATAGACAAAGTATCGACAAAGAAATGCTACGAGACGGCGGACTACACCGACCCCGCGGCGGCGACGGTAGAGACCTTGCTCGTAACATACACGTATTACGAAGACACCGGCAACATGCACTTAAAGACGGAAGAAGGCGGTT
>JADHWG010000024.1 GCA_016783605.1 Candidatus Omnitrophota bacterium
ATCGGACAAGGCAGGCCTTGTCCCTACGAATAATATAAAACATGCCACAACAAATCGTACGAATAATAAAGAACATGACACAACAAATCGTAGGGGCCGGGCCTGCCCGGCCCTTTTATCCCCATCATCATTGATAACCCTTATATGTTGGTGTCATTATGAACGGTTACCTGAATTGTGACACTATACGAAGGGCACGGCATGCCGTGCCCCTACAAAACCAATAGTTGATGGGGATTTAGACTAATTGGGAATCGTCTCTGTTTGTTTATTTGTTATTTCTTGCTACAAGAAGTCTTTGACTTACTCTTTTTAGGACAGCCCTTACACGCATCATACAAACACTGAAAAAAGCCTTTTGTCGATCCGCTCTTCTCGTAAGAAGATTTATTACAAGAACTCTTCCCGCATTTTGCCCCGGCAATTCCGCTTACGCTTATTACCAAACTTGCGATAATAACGCCGAACATAATATTCGTAAATTTTGTTCTCTTCATTTCTCCCCCTTTTTTTGAAAACAACAACATATTCTCTTGAATAAAATTTTACCCAATGATAACAAAATTACAAATTTTTTGTCAAAAATTATACTGAAAATGGTAACAAGATATTGTCATGCCTTTTCGAAAATAAAAACGGTGCGCCAGGAATCTCTGTACGCCGGAATCCAAATGAAATTCCCGACACTCGTTTTCCTTAGCATGCGCCATAAGCCAGTCGATCATTTTATCCCCATACCCCTTCGACCGCTGATTTTCGTCAGTTACAAGGTCATCAACATACATAAATTTTCCCCAAGCCAAAGTTTCAACAAACCGAAATCCCGCCGCGGAAACAACCCGCCCTTCGTCTTCACCAAAAGCAAGATTATACCCCGTCTTTTCCTGTTCTCTAACCCGCCCAAGAAAAGCGTCCCTCTTTATATTAGGTCTTAACTGACTCATAGTTTCATACGAGCCAACTATCTCTTTATCACTTTTCGCGATCCGGATTTCCATTTTATTCTCTCCTTTTCTGTTGTTATAATCCATTATAGTCCTGCTCTGCTTAAAAAAGGGACAGTCCACGCGTGCGCTTCGCGCACTTGGTACTGTCCCTTTTTTTCTAATGGCGGACCCGGACGAAACCAATTCGAACCGCCTACGAAACAGAAATCTACATCAATTGCTATTTTGAAAAATTACTTTTTGTTCATATGACCGGTAACGAGGCTCGAGGAATATCGCCGGGATCAATTTGAATAAACGGTTTGTCGATTAAACTCATTAGTATATTTGCACCATACCTTCCTTCGGAACATATGAAATAACTGGATTTTTGCACCCTTTTTCAACGGCTTCACCATAT
Source organism: Candidatus Omnitrophota bacterium (assembly GCA_016783605.1). Lineage (GTDB taxonomy): Bacteria > Omnitrophota > Gorgyraeia > Tantalellales > Tantalellaceae > BS750m-G21. The sequence goes on from JADHWG010000024.1 coordinate 1,348, forward strand.
ACCTCTTTTGGATTTGTCCCGGAAGCCACAACAGTGTGACTTTGAAAACTTTCCAAAGCAACATATTTGCCGCTGTAATTGTTTGTTTTCAGTAAAGTCTGAACCATACCTCTTTCCTCCCGCCGTAAAGCACACACTGACTTAATCTATTCCTCAAGAAATCTTATCTTTTTTCGATAGGCAAAATGGCGGAGAGAGAGAGATTTGAACTCTCGGTTGAATTTAAACTCAACGACGGTTTAGCAAACCGTTCCCTTAAGCCAGCTCGGGCATCTCTCCGCGTGATATGATGTTAGCAGGGCACAGGCGTGCCTATACCGCTACTTATCTTTTGTTTAGAAAAAACTCCTGCAAAATTGCGCGGCATTCGGGCTCTTGAATGCCGCTTACTACTTTACATGTATGGTTAAAAAGTCCTTCTTTCGCTAGATCTACTTGCGATCCGCACGCGCCTGTTTTTGAATCATTTGCTCCGTAAACTATCGTTTCGATCCGCGCGAGGATTGACGCGCCCATACACATCGCGCAAGGCTCAATTGTAACATAAAGACTGCACCCGTTCAATCTTTCGTTTTTAAGATGAGCGGCCGCCTGGGTTATCGCGATCATCTCAGCGTGCGCAGTCGGATCTTTCAAAGTTTTTATCTGATTATGGGCTCTGGCTATAACCTGGTCCTTATACACGATAACCGCGCCTACGGGAACTTCATCCTCATCAAACGCTTTTCGAGCCAAGTTAAGTGCTATCTGCATGTACAACTCGTGTATATTCATAAGTCTACTCGCGGTGATTTTAACATAATTTCTACAAAATATCAAAGATTGCGGATAATTGCTCAATTCGTAGGGGCACGGCATGCCGTGCCCTTATAAGGTTGCTTGTGGGTGGAATAATTTTTTTACGTGGTCTTGTGCTTCGAGGGTTTTGCGGATATACTTAGTCAGATTGTTGTACCCCTTTTCCACACCTACGAGGTGGAGCTTAATTGCACCTCGTAGGTGAAAAAGAGGTGATATTAGTAAAAAACGGAGATGGTGGAGTTTGAAGCGGATTGATGGAAAAAAGGCGGCGGTTTTTTTTGATTTTGATAATACGATCACCACAAACGATACGATTGACGGCATTCTCATAGATCATTCTGAAAATGAGAAATGGATCGATCTTGAAAAAAAGTGGAAAAACAAAAAGATCGGGTCATATAAATGTCTTAAGGGGCAGATGCAAGGCGTCCGCATAACCAAAAAAGAGCTGGACAAATATCTCCTGGCGATAAAGCTTGACCCTTATTTTAAAAAATTGGTTCTTTTTCTTGAGTCAAAAAAAATTACGCCAATGATCTTGAGCGACAATTTTGATTCTTTCATAAGATATGTTTTAAAAAAGAACGGCATAAAAGGGGTACGGATATTTGCAAACCGTATAAAGCTTTCCGGCGGACGGTTCATTACCGCCTTCCCTTTTAGGAATAAAAAATGTTCCAAATGCGCTCACTGTAAGAAGGATAACATGATCAGGAACACACCCGCCGGCACGGCCTCCATATATGTCGGTGACGGGCTTTCAGACGTATGTCCGGCGAACCACGCCGACATAGTTTTCGCGAAAGATTATTTGTCAAAAGTTTTGAAGCCGAAAATACCGCATATAAAATTTAATTCGTTAAAGAACGTTTATAACCATTTACGAAAGGGTTTACTATGAATCTTACACAAAAACTGTCGATGCGATCGCTTAAAGGAAAAATGAAACAGAAAGAACTGCTCAAACTTGAAGCGAAATATTGCTCATGGGGAGATACGGTTCATTATGTTCCAAAACCAAATGTTTTTGAACGCTCCAAAGGAAGTTTTTTATACGATACGAAGGGAACCGAATATCTTGACCTTCAGATGTGGTATTCGGCGGCTAATTTCGGATATAAGAACGAACGTCTCAATACCGCACTCAAAAATCAGATAGACGTTTTGCCTCAACTCGCCTGCCAATATCTTCATGAAGAAAAAATACAGTTGGCAACAAAGCTCTCGCAAAGAATGGAAATAACATTCGAAGAAAAGGGTCGTGTGCATTTTAATGTAGGCGGCTCCAGCGCTATCGAAGACGCTATGAAACTGGTGAGAAACCATACCGGTCGCAATCTCGCGTTCGCGTTTATGGGCGGATATCACGGCAGAACCCTCGGCGCGTCAGCGATAACTTCAAGTTTCAGATATCGGGAACATTACGGACATTTCGGTGACCGGGCGTTCTTTATCCCCTATCCCTATTGTTTCAGGTGCCCTTATGACAAGAAAAAGGAATCATGTTCTCTTCATTGCTTAAAACTTTTTGAACGGCTTTTTGAGACCGAATATTATTCGGTTGTAGACAAAAAAACAAATAAATCCGAATTCGGAGCTTTTTTTATCGAATCGATCCAAGGAACCGGGGGTTATATCATCCCGCCTCAGGGATATTTTAAAGGATTAAAGCAAATCCTTGAAAGATACAACATCCTGATGGTGGATGACGAAATCCAAATGGGATTTTTCCGTACGGGAAAATTTTGGGGGATAGAACATTTTGACGTGGTTCCGGATATTATCACTTTTGGAAAAGCCCTTACCAACGGGCTTAATCCAATTTCAGGAGTCTGGGCGAAAGAAAAATATATTTCGCCGGATGTGTTCCCTCCGGGATCCACGCATTCAACATTTTCATCAAACACTTTGGGTACGACCGTTGGGCTTGAGGTGTTAAAATTGATAGGAGAATCAAATTTTGCCGAGAGCATTCCTGAAAAAGGAAAATATCTTACCTCGAGATTTAAAGCGCTTCAGCAAAAATATCCCGAGATAGGACACGTTGACGGATTGGGACTGGCGATCAGGGTTGAAATGTGCCAAAAAGACGGCTATACTCCAAACAAAGAATTGACCGATAGGATCGAAGTGATCGGCCTCGGCGGAAAACTTTCCGCCGGCGGCAAAAAACGCGGGCTTGTGCTTGATGTCGGAGGATACTATAAAAACACGTTCACTCTCGCGCCGAGCTTTTACATAACAAAAGAAGAAATGGATCTCGGTGTGGATCTTTTCGAAGAGGCATTTAAAAAAGCGTTAAAGAAGAAGGGGTAGAAACTATGCTTGTTAAATTTACGGATAAACTTATCTCGGCTTCATCCGCAAGAACATTAGGTCCGATCCTAAAAAAGACGCCGCGCGCGGTGCTTGACTGGAAAAAAGAAGCGTCTTTCCGGAAGCTTATAAAATACGTGTATAAAAATTCGCCGTTTTATCAAAAAAAGTTTAAAAACCTTAATATAAACCCGGCGAAAATAAAGTCTCCCGGAGATCTGGGAAACTTTTTTACAACTCCAACCGATATAGTTGATCACGCGGAAGAATTTTTGTGCTCGCCTCCAAGCATGGCATTTGAGTCTTCCGGAACCACCGGACGAAACAAAAGAATATACTTATCGCAAAGCGAACTTAATTCTATCGGGAAATTCGTCGGAGCGGGGCTTTTTCTGGGCGGGCTGGGAGAGAAAGACCGTATCGTGAACGCGTTGGATTTCTGTGTGTGGATACCTGGGATCATCACCCAAAAAGGGATTGAAAATGCTAAAGTTTTCAATCTCACCGCCGGTAAGATAGATCCGATGGAGGTTTATAAACGTATCCCGACATATAACCTCAATGTCATTATCGGAGAACCGACATGGCTTATAAAACTTACAGAGATCGCGGAAGAGCGCGGCTCGTACCCCTTAAAACTTTTGATCGGCGGAGCGGAAGCTCTGCCGGATAACGCGCGGAACTGGATGAGAAAAGTATGGCAGGGCGCCGAAGTGCGCATGGTGTACGGGACGGTTGAATCGGGCGGTATTCTCGGATTCGAACCTTATCCCGAATGCGTGGATTATCATATTGACGAAAACAATTTTTATGTCGAAATAGTAAATACGAACGCTGAAAATTACGGCGAAGTAGTTTTCACTACTTTAAACCGCAGTTGTATGCCTCTCATTCGATATAAAAACAACGATATAAGCTCGATGATAGAAACGCCTTGCGCGTGCGGTCTGCCGCTCAGAAAACTCGCGAAACTTCGCGGACGCGCGGACGAAATCGTCGTAACCTCCGGCGGAAACCTCTATCCCCTCCTCTTTGAAGAAATACTAAAGGATATCGACAGCTTAACTCATGACTGGCAAATAGTTTTTATCTTACGCGGCGTAAAAGAAGTTATGGAGTTTCATCTTGAACTTCGTGACAATTCACTAAAAGATACCATTAAAGAAACGGTGTTCGCCTCAATGCAACAGAAATATCCCGACCTCTGGAAAAATCTGTCCATCGGCATATTCGAAACGGATTTCATATTTCACACCCCCGAAACCATCCGTAAACCCGGTCGTAAACTCATCCGTATCATCGATAAACGCTCATAATTATAGTCGATCCTCATACCCCCAAGTTCCACCTACGAGGTGGAATTTGGGGGTATGGGCGGGTCGGCGATCGTGCGGGACATGTTCGTTTGGCCTTGGGGACAGCCGGGCAGGTTGCGCGGGACACGCTTATTTTGTCTTGGGTCGTGCTTATTTTCTCCGGTATCAACCTCGTAGGTTGTTTCGAAGGCGGGAGGCGCCCTTGGGGAGCGTTTTGGGGTCAAGACAAGTTTTGGAGAGCGGCATTTAGGTTTTTTAGGGTATCGTTTTCTATGTAATATTTGGGCGAAGCGTTCTCTATTTTTAGGCAATAATATTCTTTTTCGTCGATAGTTACTTCTTTACTGACGGCGAACTTTAGTGTTTGGCCGTCGGTCTTTGTGATTTCATACGTCAGAACATTTTTTTTCGGCACGTTCCGTTCCGGGAAAATTTTTACGCTTATGTTTTCCAAGCTTTGGATAACGCCTTTTACTTTAGCATTATCAAGCGCGGCGCCTTTCTTTGTTTCCCACAGATTTTCCTCGATGTTCTTTATTGCGGTGTATTTTTTGCGTTTCGAGGCGCCTCTAATATTAAGCTTTTTTACGTTTTCTTCATTCAGGTCGAAAATGTTTTTATCAAAAAAATCGGTTTCTTTTTTATCAAAATCTTTAAAAGTGGAAAGCGGGATAATAAAATCATGATCTTTTCCGGATACCTTGAAATAATAAGCGTCGGCGGCTTGTTTCTCGCCGCGCGTAAAAGTGATCTTTTCACCTTCGGCCGTTCCAAGGGTCAGGATCCAATCTGAAGAGCTGAAATGTTCCGTTTCCTTCGGATCGGATACTTCATTCACCTTGGTTTGTCTTATTGTTTTGAGATATTCCATAACTTTATTCGAATCTAATTTGAACGAATATCCTTGTGCCGCGGTCCATTCTTTTTTATCACCGAAAAGTTTTCGCGTGATATTCAAAATGTTTTTGTTTCCCGCGGCGGCTCCATCCGATATCTTTACGGAAACTATTTGTTCCGGATCAAAACCCGCCATATCAAGATTTATCCATCTTTTTTTGTCAATTTCCTCGGGAATAACGCGTTCCCAAAAACCTAAAAGAGCCAAAATGTTTTTATTCGCCATATACACGTCAGAAGATCCGGCGTCTCTTACAAAATTATGGCCCCAATCCGGTTTTTTCGTCCCGACCACCAAATGCACGATTTCCTCGGCATCCGTTCCTCGAAGGATTATATGCACAGATCCTTCATCCGTTATTCCGTAATCCTCAAATAGTTCCTTTTTATCCGACCTGAATTCGCCTTTTAAATCGTCGAGTTTTTCTATAAACTTTTCGAATTCTTCTTCGTTCACGCGTATGTTATAAACGTTTTCAAGAATCCAGCTATCCCCTTCTTTTTTGAATTTTAGTTCTGTCATATCCTTTCCGTCGGGGGTCGGGGGATGTTTTATTGCAACGTGACACTCACCGATCACATCGAGACTGATCGGCGACGGAATCATATCGTAAAGCTCTTCTTTGACCGGTATTTCCGGGGTAATATTTTTCTTTAACAATATCACTGCCATTAAGCAAATAAAAACCGTTCCCAAAATTATTAAATTTTTCAATTTCATAGAGTCTCTCTCCCGCCTGAAGATAATGTCTTAAGATAACGTTCTTTTTCCCTTCGCCGTAATATCATTCTTATGATCCCGAAAATGATCACAATTATCGGCATAAGGAACACCGTTACAAATCGCCACCATAATTTCCCGGACTTACTTACGGGAAAAATCGCTTGATTGACCGGCTGATGACTTCTGATGTCGACGAGTTCACCTCCGAGAGTTAACGCGTCAACGGCATTCATAAAAAACATGATCATTCCGCCGCCGACTTTAATGATCTCTTCTTCGAACATTTTTGAACATCCGACAACGAGAAGTTTACCGGGTTTTAGATCTAAGGAAGAGCGTTCTGAGGCGACCTGGGCAGGTTTCTCTTCCGATTCTTCGGATTTTGTCCATTCAGGGATTTTCTTATACTTAAAAACATCCGGAAACTGCCCTTCCCACATTACCGCGAGCGGTCTAAAACCTTTTCGTTCGAAATTTCTCATTTCAAGGTCTTCGGCGGTTAGCGTACCCGAATGATACGGCACTTCCCAGCTGTTTCTGCTTGAGGTGAAGAGTATCGTTTGTTTCAAAGCGTTTTCTTTTATCTTTGCGTTATCGATCTTAAGCGCCGTTCCCCACATATAGAATATTGCCGCGAGCCGGCCTGTGATCGAAACTTTCTGGTTCATGGTAGTTTGGTCAACCGTGATCTGAATCGGTATTTTTATCGGCGTTGCCGTTTGAAAAGGACCCGCGCCGGCGCCGCCGGAAAGAGACAACATTTCATTTTTTTCATCCATTAATATCTCTTCATCCAACGTCACGCCATATTCTTTTAAAAGTTTGTTAACCCCAAGTACGTTCTTCCTGGGAGTAATATTAACACCTCTTCCCGGAATCATACTGTAATCGTATTCATAGTTTTGGGCGGAGATAAAAACGCTTCCGCCTCTGGCGAGAAAACAACTGATCTCGTATCTCTGTCTATCCGTAAGATTTTGCGGAGCAACTACGATTAGTGTATCGGTTTCTTTCGGAATCGATTCGCCTTCGGTCAACATTATTCTGTTTACTTCATAATCTTCGTATTTAAGCATCGCTTCAAGCACGTTATAGTTATCTTCTCTATACTCGGAGGACACATCTTGTCCAAGCTGGCGTAAAAGCTCTAACATTTGCGGATTCATTTTCTTTTCACTGTACGGGGCAAATAACGCGACGGATGGTTTTTTGTCCAGTGTCATACGGTAAATTTTTGATAAAAGGTTATACTCAAGGTTGTGCATCTCTCTTGGAATAACACGCGGAACAATTTCTTCCGCTTTTTCTTTGTAGGCTACGGACATTGCCGAATAAACCAGTTTTATTCCCATCTCGTCCTGTTCGATACTTTGAACACGGAAAGGAACAATTCCTTTTTTCTTTGCCGACTCCTCTAAAGAATCTTCCGCTTCGGTATCTTCCGTCTGAAGCTGAGTGGCATTAGCCGGTTCCATATGGAAAACTTTGTATGAAAGTTTTCCGCCTGAAGAGATCTTAAACTCGTCAAGTTTGTCTTTTATGTCCTGCTCAAGCGTTTTAAAAGCTGTCGGCATTTTCTCCTTTGGCGAGATATACAGTTTGACGGTTACCGGAGCTTTTAAAGCACGCAGTATGTTCTTTGAAGCTTTCGTCACGGTATAAAGTTTTCCTCTGGTGCAATCGAATCTTCCGATTGATAGATCCGAAGACAAAAAATTGATCGCCAAAGCGATCCCGAGTGAAATGCCTACCGCGCCGGCGAAAAAAAGTTTCGCTTTAGGCCGCATTCTGTCTTCCAGCGAAAACACGTTCAAAGCCAAAAAGATCCCTGTCATCACGACAAAATAGATTATGTCTTTACCGTCAATTACGCCTTTCGTAAACGCGGTAAAGTGACCGACAACTCCAAAATATTCTTTCAGGAAACTTCCCGCGCCGTTTATCCAGCCGTCGATCACCCCGGCCATAAAATCAAGTCCGGATAAATAAAAGAAAAAACATACCATTATCGTACCGATAAACGCGACTATCTGATCTTTTGCAAGACCCGAGATAAAAATGCCAATGCTCAAGAAAAACGCACCGAGAAAAAGCGCGCCGATATAACCGCCGATAATGGGCCCGATATCCGGTTTTCCCACGGCGAAAAGCATAATAGGCACAAAAATGGTCGAAGCCAGCGCTGTTACATAAAAAACGAAACTTGCGGCAAACTTTCCGAGCACGAGCTGATCTGTTTTCATGGGGAAAGTAAGCAAAAGTTCAAAAGTGTTGCCGCTCCTCTCTTCCGCCCAGATCCTCATGGTAACCGCCGGGATGAATATGCATAAAATTACCGGCAGCATTCCAAAAAAGGAGCGCATATTGTCACTACCCATAAGAAAAAATTCGGACATAAACATACCTGTGGTGAGAAGTCCAAACACTATAATAAAGATGTAAGCGATCGGCGAATTGAAATAGGAAGCCAGCTCCCTCGCGAAAACCGTTCTCCATTGACTTATCTTTTTCATGTATTCCCTTCCTTAATATAATGTCGATTTGTTGTTCTCTGCTTATTTATGATGTTCCAAAAGAAATATAAATATGTCTTCCATGTTGTAAGGTCTTTCCGTAAACTTTCTGAGCGGCCAGGCGCGTTTCTTTACTAACTCGTCTATTTCTTGACAGGCATTATTGTCGGCGAAAAAACTTTTTATTTCAAACCGAACAAATCCATCCGGTTTTTCTTCTTTAAAGACAATTTCTTTGGCATGCATCAGAGCGCCCAAAGCTTTTTCCACGTTACTCCGCGTTTCTTTCACTTCAAGAACAAAATATCTGTATTTCATCGCGTGTTCCGCCAACTCGCTACGCGTGCCTTGAGCCACGATCTTTCCCTCGTTTATAATGACGATCCGGTCGGCCAACACTTCAACTTCCTGCAGAATATGTGTTGAAAATATTATGGTTTTATCTTTTGCAAGATCCTTTATCAATGTTCTGATGCCGATTATCTGTACCGGATCCAAACCGGTTGTCGGTTCATCAAGTATCAAAACGGGCGGATCGTGGATTAGCGCCTGCGCAAGCGCCACACGCTGGCAATAACCTTTTGAAATTTCGCGTATGTTCCTTTTCCAAATCGGAATTATCCCGCAAGCTTCTTTAAGCCATTTGAACCGGCGAATAAGATCCAACGATCCGATCCCGCGAGCTTTTCCAACAAACGTAAGATATTCATCAACCCGCATATCCATATATAAAGGAACGTTCTCCGGCAAATATCCGACTTGCTCTCTAACTTTTAGAGGATGTTCCCGAATATCGCTTCCGCCAAGCACGGCGGTTCCAACGCTTGGATAAATAAAAGTTGTGAGTATGCGCATCAGAGTTGATTTCCCGGCGCCGTTGGGTCCCAAAAGTCCTAAAACTTCTCCATTTTTCACGCCGAAAGAGACGTTTTTAAGCGCCTGCACCGCTCCGTAATGCATGGAAACACCTTTAATATCTATCATAAATATCCTCCATAATCGCTTATAAGTGTCTTGTCAACAAAATACCTTAACTACTCATGATTTTAGAAAAAAATTAATTTCAAGTCAACTTAAAATTTTTGTTTTGTTGGTAATAAAAAATTTCATCGCGGCAGGAAGGATTCAGGCCATTTAATGCTTTTTTTCCAAAATAAAAAAATGTCACACGGTTACTTGTTTTTGTACACACTCTGTCGATGTGCCACTTTTACTACAAAAACAACAAGAGCAGTGTCTTCGATAGAATAAAGTATCCGATAATTTCCGATCCTTATGCGATATTTTTCTTCCTGGGATAACTTTTTACATTCTCGAGGTCTGGGATTATTGCCAAGATTTTCAATGACAAAAAGGATCTTTTTGCATTCTTTTCGAGGTAAATTTTTAATTTCTTTTACCGCTGATTTTTTGATCTCAATGTTATATTTTGCCACTTTTTTTCAATTCCTTAAGCATATCACGATAAGAAACGGTTTTTTCCTTTTGCCTGTCATCAAAAGCCTGCAAATCTTCCCTGTCAAGTTCCATTTCATAGCGAATAGCGTCATTTACTATATCGGAAACACTTCTTCCGGTCTCAACAGACTTGATTTTTAAAACCCTGTGAATTTTTGGGTCAAAATATACAGTTGCTCGTTTATGTAAAGTTTTCATTTTGCCTCCCCGTTTACATAAAGTATACCGCAAAAACGCTAAAACGTCAAGACGTTTTAGCGTTTTTTATGGCGTGCCAGGAAGGATTTGAACCTTCGACCAACGGCTTCGTAGGCCGCTACTCTATCCGCTGAGCTACTGGCACACCTTATGTTCTCATTAATCCCCGCAAGCTTGTCCTCGTGAAAACGGGGAACGGGGGCGTGGATCCCTACTCAAATAACTGAGGGGTCGGGGAGTTTTTCTTCGAACCCTCATCCTGAGCAAAGCGAAGGATCTCTGGTTAATTTTCCAAAGGGATCTATAGAGATCCTTCAGCCCTTTGGGCTTCAGGATGAGGAGTCGGGAAACTCCCCGACCCCTCAAAAAACTAAAACATTGAGTTTTTATTGTATCACATCTATAATATTAGTCAATGAAGTCACATTTTAACTCTAATAACGACAAAAACGGTAAAATCGCGGCGGAGCGGGTTCCGAACGAAGGTTCTTTATGTCCGGATCTTGGCATTATTGAAACCGTTTTATGGGAAAACGGGGGCTATTTCCTGCTAGGGGCACATTTGGCTCGGCTTAAGAAAAGCGCGGCGCATTTTTCTTTTCCTTATGATAAGGGCGCTATTCTGCACGCATTCGGTAAACTTCAAGAAACTTTTGACCCAAAGAAAAAATATAGAGTACGCCTTGTGATAAATAGATCAGGAATACCGGAAATTTCCCATTGCATCCTTCCTGATGCGCCGCCGCAGACGCAAAAAATCGTCATTTCCAAAACGCGAGTTGATAAGACCGACTTTTTTCTTTATCACAAAACAACCAACCGCGGAAACCGCGACTGTGAACTGCAAAAATACAGAGAAAAAGGGATCTTTGACGTGATCTTTATGAACGAACAAAATGAAATAACGGAAGGAGCCATTTCCAACATCATAATTTACAACAACGGAAAATATTTTACTCCGCCGGAGTCTTGCGGGATTTTGAATGGAATATACAGGCAACATCTCCTCAAAAACGAAAAATTTAACATGGAAAAGAAAATATTGTTCGAACAAGACCTCACTTATTGCGAAAAAATATTTCTATGTAATTCCGTAAGAAAACTTCTCCCTGTCACTCTTGCCGATTAACGTTATTCCTTACCGGCCAATTTTTCCCTTAAATGAAACATTTCTTTTAAATGCTTTATCTCCTCGTCTATGAGAGAATCTATTGTTTTTTCGTCGGAACTCTTCACGTGCCGTTTAAGATCGTGAAGAAAAAGCATAAAATCTTTTTCAAAAGTGATCCCCGCTTCCAGCGCTTTCTCTTCGTTTATTGTCTTTTCCAAGACCGCTTTTTCCGCGGCGGCGCAATTAAAAGTTCCGGCATCAACAAGCGCTTTAAGATAAAGCGCCTTTTCTCCGGGATACGCTTCTTCCGCGCCTTCTTTTTTTAAAGACTTCAGCCATTTTTCCAGCTCGTGCTTATGCCGATTTTCATCTTTGGCAAATTCGGTAAAAAGTTTCCCTACATGATAATTTTCGCTGTTCCGCGCGAGCGTCAGATAAAGATTTATGCCCTTGGTTTTAGCCTGGATCGCCATCTGAATAACATCTTTTGATCTATATTCGGTCTCCATCAGCTTCTCCTTCTGTTAAAACGCGTTAATTTCGGAATAATGAAACTATAACACATCCACCCCCTTTTTTCAAATACCCACCACCAACCTCGTAGGTTACTACCAACCTACGAGGTTGATAGCAATTACATTAATCAGTTGTACATTTCAATGTTTTTCCATTTTATTCGGACACATGCAATGTGCCCCTACAATTCGTTTTGTGTCGCCAACGGTATTGTTTTTGGTTGGCTTTTGGGGGGGGAGAAGTTATAATAGATGGTGTTGGATTGATATTTTTTCGTTACTTGAGCGGTAGATCATGAAAAAACATTCATTTTCAAAAATTAGATTCGTTGTATATCTTGTTTTCCTCTGCGTGGTAAGCTGGTTTCTTTTTAATTCCCTTCTGAACCGTCAAAGCACGATCATGTACAGCTATTTCATAGAAAAACCTGCCGGATATAACTTGGAACGCGCGGAACGCCTCGCTTCATCAATATATCAAAGTTTCAAAAGCGAAGTTCCTTCACCAACCATAGACAATATTCAAAACTTTATCGGTAAATATAACGATATCCCGTTTTTGAGTGTTAATTTTATATACCGTGACTCGAACGGCATGATGAATAGCATACTGAAAGATGTTAAAGAGATCGACATTTTAAACGCGGAATACGTCTATCCCATAAAATCCGGCAACAAGGAAATCGGCACACTTTTGATTTATGACATAAACAAGGAATATAAGAAGGGTCTGGCGGAATACAGCCACATGATCAACATTACCCGTATATTCTTCGCGATACTTCTTTTTCTTCTCTTGGGGCTCCTGCTTTACAGAGAATACTCCTCAAGAATCGAAGAACAAAAACGTATCGCGGAATATAAAGCGGTACATGACGGGCTCACGGGTTTGCATACCCATAAATATTTTAAAGATATCCTGGCCCATGAAATTGACCGGTCTAAAAGATACAAGCATCCTATCTCCCTGATAATGTGTGATATAGATCATTTTAAACAGTTTAATGACACTCTCGGACATTTGGCGGGAGATAAGGCGATCCAAACCGTGGCAAAGATCATTTTGGGCAATGTCCGCACTTCCGACATCGTCGCCAGATACGGCGGGGAAGAATTCGCGATACTTCTTCTTGAAACCGGTTTTGAAGAGGCAAAGAATATCGCCAAACGATTAAAAACTTTGACAGACCAAGCGGTAGAAATAGCCGCAAGAATAAAAAATGAAGTTTCCTCAACACCTCTAAAAGTCGGCCGTACCGAAAAACATATCACGCTAAGCATGGGCGTGGCTTCATTCGGCGGAAATGAAAATTACAAAAGCGAATACCTCATAAGCGAAGCCGATCGCGCTCTTTACGAATCAAAAAATAACGGCCGCAACCTAATCACTCTCTTCAATCCCGAAACACAACAATTCGAAAAACACGTCTAAAAAAAACAACCTCGTAGGTTGAACCTACGAGGTTGTTTGGGTGATCGACCAAAATATTTTTATATGTATGCTTCTTTTTCCAAATATTTTACATAGTCTTTAACAGAATCTTCAAGGCTTTGGAATTTTAGATCAAATCCTGCTTCTCTCAATTTTGTCATATCGGCCTGCGTGAAATATTGGTATTTTTCTCTGAGAGACACCGGCATTTCAATATATTCGATCACCGGCTTTTTATTTAACGCCGCGAACATCGCTCGAGCCAAATCGTTCCAACTTCTGGCAAAGCCCGTTCCCAAATTGAAGATACCGGTCTTCTCCGGACTCTTGAAAAAACCATACATAACTTCGACCGCGTCTTTCACGTAAATAAAATCCCGTTTCTGTTCGCCGTCGGCATAATCCGAACGATAAGATTTGAAAAGCTCTATTTTTCCCACGTCACGCATTTTGGGAAACGCTTTACATATCACACTTCTCATATTTTCTTTATGATATTCGTTAGGCCCGAAAACGTTAAAAAATTTAAGACCGGTCACACTGCCGATCAAACCGTTATCCAGCACCCATAGATCAAAAAGTTGTTTTGAATACCCATACATATTGAGCGGTTTTTGTCTTCTCGTATTTTCATCCGAATCACTGTATCCGAATCCGCCGTCACCGTAAGTCGCGGCGGAAGAAGCGTATAAAAATTTGGATTTGGATCTAAGCGTCCATTCTGCCAACACTTTGGAATATTCATAATTGTTTTTCATGTAATAGTCGGAATCGGTAAGCGTTGTGGAACTGGCCGCGCCCATATGAACGACATGGTCGGGTTTGGGGAATTTGCTCGTTTTTATTTTTGAAAGGAACTCATCTTTCTGCACGTAATCTCGAAACTTTTTTCCGGTGAGATTGCGCCATTTTTCCGTCTCATCAAGATGGTCAACGACAATTATGTCGCTAATTCCTTCATCATTAAGCTTTTTAAGAAAGCAGCTTCCTATAAATCCGGCTCCGCCGGTTAAAATTATCATATAGTTCCCGTTTTTAATTTTTTAATCCGGAATCTCCCGAAGAAGTTTCCTTATTTTTTTCATGTTCTTAAGAAAAAGAGATAATAACGCGTGCAGTTTTTTTGTCTCAGCCGCTTTTCTATATGGATACCCCCAAACGGTGACATCGTCTCTGAGACTGCCATGAACCCCTGTTTTAGCTCCGATCTTTACGTTCTTCCCCACCGAAATATTATCCGAGATACCTACCTGCCCGCCGATAAGAGTGTTCTCCCCGACTTTTGTACTGCCGGCAATACCCGTCTGCGCCGCGACCATTATGTTTTCACCCAATTCCACGTTATGCGCAACCTGTACAAGGTTATCGATTTTCGTTCCTTTTCCGATTATCGTATTTTTAAACGTTCCTCTATCTATACACACATTAGCACCAACTTCAACATTATCTTCGATTATAACGGTTCCCAACTGCGGAACCTTATATGTTTTCCCGTTCATGGGAACATACCCAAATCCGTCCGCGCCAATAACCGTTCCGGAATGGATAGTCACGTTATTGTGTATCACAACGTTATCATAGATCGTAACATTCGGATACACTTGAACATTATTCCCTATCCGTACGGTGTTTCCTATATTACAAGCGGCGCCTATACGCACGTTTTCTCCGAGGTGTACATTTTCTCCGATCACGGCGAAAGGCTCGATCACAACATTTTTTCCGGTTTTCACATTTTTACCTAATATGCTCGTCGGGTGAACTTTTCCTTCTTGGGTCGGAAGGAGTTCAGCCATCGCGTTATATAAAATCGTCATGGCAAGTTTTATATCCTCCACACGAACAGTTGTTTTGGGATAATTTGCCTCCTCGCGAAGAACCATAACGCAAGATGCCTTACTTTTTTCCGCTTTCCGTAAGCTTTCTTCATTAACCGCGAAAGTTATATCACCTTCAACCGCGTAATCCGAAGACGATATTCCTTTAATTCGTACCGTTCCGTCACCGGTAACGGTGCCGTTAACTAATTTTGCCATTTCATTGATCGTGATCATTTTATTCCTTTTTGAATATCTTTAAAATTGAACTTCTCTTCAAACCGTTTTCATTATAGCGTAAAGCCTTAAAAATTCAAATAGCACTTTTATTTTATTCAGATCCCGGATATCCGCATCCGCGGATTCCGGGATAACACGTGGGATGGAAACTCGCGGATTCTTAATTCTATACTCTACCCTAAAAACAACGACCCCCGTTTACATTCAAACGGGGGACGTTGTTCTTTAAAATCACAAAGAAACGATTACAGGCTGGTTGAAAGATTTTTACCTGTCCTGAAAGAAACAACTTTCTTGGACGGGATCTTAATGGCTTTGCCAGTCTGCGGATTTCTGCCCATTCTAGCTTTTCTGGTCTTCATTTTGAAAGTACCAAGCTCAGGAAGACGAAGAACTCTGTCTTTCGCACTGCCTTTACTTAAACGCCCTGAAAGAGCATTAACAACAGCGTTATAAGCTTTTGTAGCTTCGGCTTTCGTTTCGTATTTACCTGTTTTGACTACCGCGCTAATGAAATCAGCTTTGTTCATTTAAACACCTCCTTTGTCTTTAGAATGTTTAATACCTCTTTTTTAAAAATATACTAAACTTTGGCGCTATTGTCAATATAAATCAAAGAAAATAGCACTTTCAGCTCAACATATCCCTGAGGCGCCCTTTACGTCGTTGCAACCTCGTAGGGGCACATTGCATGTGCCCGCGTTTCAATATCCCACCGCGTGGATTATTCGGAGGCACATTCAATGTGCCCCTACGTAGAATGGGTTTTTGGGAACCTGAGATTTACATGGAGACTAAAAACCTGTATAATATGTCCCTACGCACTCTCCATTTCTTTTTAGCTGTGTCCCCGTAGCTCAGATGGATAGAGTATCGGCCTCCGAAGCCGGTTGCGGGAGTTCGAGTCTCCCCGGGGACGCCATCTTTTTTATATTTTTATTTTTTGATACTTTTTTGGTATGACAGAAAAGCGCAGACTTTACTTCGGCAAGATTGGAAAATGTTTTAAAACAAAAAGTTTTTTAGTTCTTCCATTCCCCGTTGAACGGCATGTCTCCCGTTTTTCCCACTAAACCTCTGATATCGACCGTCTCGACAAATCCTTCCAGGATATCACGAAACTTTTTGAACTCTTTTTTTGAATAAGGTTTAATTTTTTGAAAATCTTTGTTGTAGGTAAGTTGATTCTGAAACTGATGAAGGCAATATCTTTTCGCGTTTTTTACTTTCTCCCCTATTTCCATAAAGTCTTCCGCGTTCACTATTCCCGGAACACAGGTCGTACGAAATTCATACGGCGTCGTTGAAAACAAAATAAGACTTATACTTTCGATCACCTTATGAGCGATATCCACCTCACTTGTTACGCGCGAATATTTGCTAAAAGCGGTTTTTATATCCATCGCTATGTAATCAAGTATTCCTTCACGCAGCAATTGTTCGAGTAAGCGAGGGAAGGATCCGTTCGTATCAAGCTTAACTTTAAATCCGGCTTTTCTTATTTTCTTTAAGAATGCGGGAAGGTCTTTGTGGATCGTCGGCTCGCCGCCGGTAACAACAACACCTTCGACCATCTTTTTTCTCCCGGCGAGATACTCAAAAAACTTCTTTTCCGAGAGATCGAACTTTTTTACATATGATATAAGGTCGGGATTGTGACAATAATCACATTTAAAATTACATCCCTGAAGAAACACTACCAAAGAAAGATGTCCCGGATAATCAACTAACGACAGTTTTTGCATTCCTGCTATTATCATTTTCCGCCGTCGCCTCCTCTTGTATCGGAAGATCAAAATTCTTCCTATCTTTAAATTCCTCGTTCTTTCCGCGATTCCATGTCTGCACAGGTCTAAAAAAACCGGTTACTCTCGCGAAAACTTCCACTTCACACTTCTTACCGTTCATGACAGAACCTCCTCTTTCCCGGAATTTTGTTTTTCTTCAACAGCGTCATCATACGGACATTTAAAATGTTCGCCCGGGATATACCCGTGAATGGAACAGATCGTAAACGATGGTGATATCGTAAAATACGGCATCTTATAAGTCTCGGCGGTTTTTCTGACAAGTTTCTTGCAGGCTTCGATGTCTTCTATCCGCTCGCCGAGAAACATATGAAACACTGTCCCGCCCGTATAAAGAGACTGTATCTCATCCTGATGATCTAACGCCCCGAAAAGATCTTCCGTATAACTTACCGGAAGATTGGTCGAATTTGTGTAATAAGGTTCTTCCGTTCCTTGCGTCGTAATGCCCGGGAATTTTTCTTTGTCTATTTTGGCAAGACGATAACTCGTCCCTTCCGCCGGTGTCGCTTCCAAATTATACAAGTGTCCGGTCTCTTCCTGAAACTCTATCATCCGGTTCCTGATATAATTCAACACCTCAAGCGTGAACGCTCTTCCTTTGGCCTCTGAAATATCTTCTTTCAAAAGATTAAGACACCCTTCGTTCATACCGATGATCCCGATCGTGGAAAAATGATTCGCCCAGCAAGTGCCGCGTCTTTTCCAGACACTTTCCAAATAATAGCTCGAATAGGGATATAACCCTTGCGCCGTAAGTTGTTCTAAAATTTTTCGTTTTATCTCCAAAGCTTCCTTCGATATCCGAAGAAGCTCATCCAGCCCTTTGTAAAAATCTTTTTTGTCCGCTGACATATACGCCAGACGCGGAATGTTCAGCGTAACAACTCCGATAGAACCGGTCAAAGGATTGGACCCGAAAAGCCCGCCTCCGCGCTTTCTAAGCTCTCTATTATCGAGCCTCAGCCGGCAACACATACTGCGCGCGTCATCCGGATTCATGTCGCTATTAACAAAATTCGAAAAATACGGTATGCCGTATTTCGCCGTCATTTCCCAAAGCCCTTTTAGATCCGGCTTGTCCCAATCAAAATCTTTCGTTATGTTGTAGGTCGGGATCGGAAACGAAAATATTCTGCCCTTGGCGTCCCCTTCTATCATTACGTCACAAAAAGCCTTATTGATCAGATCCGCTTCGTGTTGAAAATCTCCGTATTTTTTATCTTTAATTTCGCCCCCGACAACAGCGGCTTCGTCCTTGAATGAATTCGGTATAGTCATATCCATCGTGATGTTCGTAAAAGGAGTTTGAAACCCGACACGCGTCGGAACGTTTATGTTGAAAATAAATTCCTGCATATATTGCTTAACCTGAGGATACGTAAGCTTGTCGTAATATATGAATGGCGCGAGCAATGTATCAAAATTGGAAAACGCCTGCGCGCCCGCCGCCTCGCCTTGAAGCGTATAGAAAAAATTCACTATCTGCCCAAGCGCCACACGAAAATGTCTCGGCGGTTTCGATTCTACTTTTCCGTACGCCCCGCCAAAACCGCGCGTAAGAAGATCTTTAAGATCCCATCCACAGCAATACGCGCTGATAGAGCCAAGATCGTGTATATGTAGATCCCCTTCAAGATGTCTCTCCGCGATATCTTTCGGATAAATTCTGTTAAGCCAATATTTATTCGATACCGCCGTTGAAATAAAATTGTTAAGCCCCTGCAGAGAATATCCCATATTCGCGTTTTCTTTCACACGCCAATCTTTCTGTTGGATATAGTTATCAACCATGTTAACGGCATCGGTAAGAAGCTCTTTTGTCTGACGAAGTTTCGCGTGCTGTTCACGATAAAGGATATACGCCTTCGCGGTTTTCGCGTGCCCGTTCTCGATTAATATCTTCTCAAGAAGATCCTGCACATTTTCAACGGTCGGAACTCTGCCGCCCTTATACAAAACTTCGAGAAAAGAAACCGTCTGTCTCGTTATCTCGCGCGCCTTTTCGACATTTTCTCCGCCAACCGCCTTCGCCGCTGAAAAAATGGCACCTTCAATTTTTTCAGGTTCAAACGCTTCCAAACGCCCGTCACGCTTTCTAACAAACTTTATATCGGTTGAATACATTCTTACGTCCTTTCCAAATTTTGACTCTTTCTCTAGTAAAACAATAATATCGTGTTTAAGCGATCCGAAACATCATGCGGAAAATGACCGGTTTATTACCGATTCCAACAGGCGCCTTCGGTTTCCTTCAGTGCGGAATAAAACATAACAAAACATACCATATGTTGGTGCGCCTGTCAAGAATAGCACAATATGTAGTTAGCCGCAAAAAAGTTGGATTTTCCTCTTGACGCGTAAATATTAGGTTTTTTACGGATAACGGCACATCAAAAACCGATATCACTTATAAAAACTTCGCTTCATGACATTCCAAGTTTTCCCCCGCCTCATTATCCGCATAGATCACAGAAAATAGCGGCAATAAAAAAGGAGCAGCTTCCTGTTTTGTGAGTGGGAAGCTCCCCCTTTTTTTAACGTCCCCGAAAACTCCGGTCTTTCTTTTTAGTCCAATTCCACTTTGCTCGCCGAAAATTTAGACGGACCGGACCAGTTGCCTTTACACTCAACATAATTCCCCGCGGCAAATTTATCGATTGTGATAAGCGCGTCATCATGTCCTTCAATTACCGCGTTAGGTTGGATCTCAACAGTTATCCCGCTAATAACCAGTTTTTTACCTCCCTCATCAACCGATTCAACTCTTCCCTTTATCTCGCCTTGTTTTGAAAAACTTTTTTCAACGTCCATAGCCATCATTTGCCCCGCTCCGGTAAAAGAACCTTCCACCTCCAAATAATCCCCGGCAACCAGCGCCGTAAGAGTTATCGGCGCGTCAAACCTATCAACAATATCCGCATTTTTAACCGATATTTTCACCCCCGAAATATCAATAGTTCCGGCGGCAACATCGATCGCCGTTACTCTCCCTTTGATCTCATCCGCATCACAAACAATACCCGCACACACAAAAAGAACGATCATCACAACCAACAATACCCTTTTCATGCCCCCCCTTTTTTTATTACGGTTTACAATGCCTCATTAAACTGTGAAATTTCTATCCCCAATTTGTTCCATCATGTTCAATAGACTTTAATCTATATTATTCTACCATAATTCAAATTTCATTTGTAATTTGGAAAGCTCCGGGGAGAAAGTTCTGAGGACACAATACTCAATTATATCTTCGAAGTTGTATACATTTACTACACCACTTCGTGTATGACTTCTGGAAGAAAAGTCTGGTACTTAACTCCTAACTTTTTTGCCTTCAGCTCTATTTTTTTGCGTATTCCACTTTATTTTTCTTTCTTTCACTCACGGGGCTTAATGTCCCTAACACGTATTTATGTACGATGCTCGTTATTAACGTTTGATACGGCAACCCTTCTGCCATGGCCTTCGCCTGTATTCCGATATAATCTTGGCTGGACATTCTAATACTAATCCTCTTATTTTTTTTCACTGTGTCTTTAGCATATTGGGCGTATCTTTTTATTCTATCCTCTTTATCCTTAACAGAGATCCACTCCCCTTTTTCTAAAGATTTCAAAAGTTCTCTTTCCTCTTTATCAAGCTTATATTTTTTCTTCATTTTTATTTCTCCTTTTCTAAATATTCCTTTGTTAACTTACTGCTCGGTATAATAGTTTTAAGAAAAAGTTTGTCTTTGTCTTCCACAAACGGCACGTAGTAAACATACTCATTCAACCTTATAATGAATATTTTCTGATGCTTATACTTCTTTTTCGGGTGACTCCTAATACTCAATACGTTCTCATTTTCTATGCACGCCAGTACCTCATCAAAAGAGATTCCTCTTTCCTCTTTTAGTTTCCTATTCTTTTCCGGATCCCATTGTATCTTTTTCATTTTCATACGCTTTAAGCATACACTATTTTGTGTCAAATGTCAATACATTCAGCACAATCATTCAGAAGGACTCAATGGCTCGAAATAACTCAGAACAAACGCCTATCTTTCTATCCGTTTCTTTGCAATCGCAGAAAGTCGGCGCCTGTGGTAACCATGGGACCATTAAACATCTTTTGTTTCCAATAAATGTTGTCTTAAAATATATCGGTTCAAAAGTGGGACCGCAAATGAATATTTTCCGTGTCTATTTTTATACACAAGTCCCGCATTAGCTAAAGTTAATAGCATTTGATTTACGTGACTCCCGCTAAAAGAGGTAATCTTATGGTTCTTTGATTCCTCGACGATATCTTGAACGGTAAATTCGTATTCCGCATTTTTAAGTTTCGCGACTATTGAAAGTAATTCTCTTTGACGATCTGTTGCTCGAGCCCACCTTCCGGAGAAAAAGTCAGTATCAAGTTTTCTGATTATTTCAGCCATTGGTACAGTTTCTCTCTGCCCTCTTTCTTGTTGCTGTATGAAAATATCAAAAACCTCTTTACACATAAATTGGATAAAATAAGGGTATCCTTTGGTTTCCTTTATTATTAACCCCACCGATTCGTCCGTAAAAGAAATGGGACATTCCGCTTTTCTAATAGGTTGAACTATTGCTTCTTGGCTTTCTTTCTCATTCAACTTTTTCAAAAAAACAATTCTAAACATTCTTTCCGCGAAGGTTCTTGAATCAACTAACTTTGGGAATAAAGTAGGTAATCCCGTTAAAATCAGCATGAAAGGAATATCTTTTCTCTGTATGGATTGAAAAATATCCAATAGTAATGCCACCGGATACTGTTCCTTTTTAGGATTGTCATATATAGTCTGCGCCTCGTCATACGCAAATATTATCCCTTTGGTATTACTTCCTTCGAGACATTTCCAAATTATTTCTAAGATCATTTTTAATTTATCTGCCACCAAACCCGGCATATTCTGATACATAGCTAACAATACATCATATGTAAAATATATTTTTTTCGCGACACTATCAGATTTAAAACCTATGGATTTTTTTATATTCGTTGTAAATAAAATACTAGAAGTAACTAGAGATAAATCCGTAAGTAACCGTTTGGCCAATGTTTCTTCAGAAATACTTGCCGCTTCAGATAGATCTGTTCCAACCCATAGCCAGTGTTTTTGAATAGCCAATGCTTTAAACTTGCTAAGAAGTACGGTTTTACCTACACCGCGTAATCCCGTAAGAACCATATTCTCTAAAATGGTTGTTTGATTTGTGAGTTTGAGAAATTCTTTTGTTTCCTTTTCCCTGCCAGCTAAATAAGGAGGACTGTGACCGGCACCGGGTTTAAAAGGATTTTCAAAAGTTTTATTCATAACTTTGCCTCCGGAAATATTCTTTAATTTGCACTTGTATCCTCACACAAGTTTACACCCTTATATAAATTTAGTCAAGAGACTAATGCACTCTAATTCTTTATCTTCTTCAATATAAACTTCAAAAACACCATTTTTTAACCAAATTTTACGTATCATGGGCTTTGAGATCCAGGTTTTTGTGCCGTGAAGTTCCGGGGAAGAAGTTCTGAGGACAAGCTTCGTACAAAATAGGGAACAGACACAACATTTACAAAATAGGGACAACATCCCCCTATTTTCTCTGAACTAATTTTTCTCAGCCAATATTTTCTCGATCTCTGGATGATCCTTAATCTCCTTAACAATCCCTGCTACAACCCACATCCTCATTTGTGTTTGATACCCACATCCTTTGGTTGCAGCTATTTTTCTTACAAGCTCAATTTGTTTGGGCGTCATTCGCAATGTAAGAAGTTGCTTCCTGCCCTGATTTGCTTGTAAAATTCTCTCTATCAATGACAAAATAGGGACAGACACCATTTTTTGTTCATTGCTCAGACACCCCATAAAATGTGGTGTCTGTCCCTATTTTCGTCCCTATTTTCCCCTATGGAGTCGTCAAAATGACGACAGTGGGCGTCATTTTGACGAGAGGGTGTCGTCTTTTTGACGACAGGTAGGAGGACGGTACCGAGCATGGTGTATTCGGTTGGTTTGTACCGATACCGCTATGGAATTTTATTACGCCTCGTTTTTGTAGGAAGTCTCTTGATCTTGAGAGGGTGCTTTGGGATATGGATAAATGGGCTCTTATTGTTTTGTCTTGCCAGAAAAAGACGGGTTTTTGGAAGCGGCAGTATAGACCGCGGAGGTAGATGTAGAGAAGCATGGGGGTGCGGCCGATTTCTCTTGTTTGGCATAGGGCGAAGAAGTCGTTTTCTATGAATTGGTAGCCTTTCATTTGGCACGTCCTATTGTTTTATAGATCCCGGATATTTCGCTTCGCGAAATTCCGGGATGACAGATGGGGGTAAAGAAAAGGGACGGGCATGCCCGTCCCCTACGGATGATGAAGGAATGATGGGGGCAGGTTAAATTCCACCACATTTCCACCACACTTGATGTGGTTTTCTTTGGTTTTAGGGTTGTTGATAACTGACGGTGGATGTTGTTGATTGGGAGTATGTGCTGTTGGGAAATGTAGAGGAGGTATGGGCGGAAGGGGGTGAATTGCAAGGGGTTTAGAGAATTGAAAATAGAAAATTGAACGCTCACTGCGTTCGCTTTGCCATAAAAAAAGACAGTCGAAAATGACTGTCTTTTTTTATGGCGGAGAAGCAGGGATTTGAACCCTGGGAACCTGTTACAGTTCACACGCTTTCCAAGCGTGCTCCTTAAACCGCTCGGACACTTCTCCGCGCCATTTATTCACGTGCAATGTCCTATCATTCTACATATATATGCACGATTTGTCACGTTCAAAAATTTAAGAGTAGTGTCAAGATAATTGGGCACTTTCATATTTAAGTTCTTTGATATCTTCCCCCATGGGGGAAGACGGCTCACCCTTTGGTTGCTTCACACTATCTATATGCTGAATTATTCCGTATACCCAGTAATCTACACTTCT
>JADHWG010000025.1 GCA_016783605.1 Candidatus Omnitrophota bacterium
TGGAAGCGGTTGATACGTTTATTCCGACCCCGGCAAGGGACGTAGACAAACCGTTCTTGATGCCGATAGAAGACGTGTTCAGCATAACGGGAAGAGGAACGGTGGGAACGGGCAGGATAGAGAGAGGTCAGGTAAAGGTTGGCGAAGAAGTTGAGGTAGTGGGCTTAACTGACACGAAGAAGACGACGGTGACGGGAGTGGAGATGTTCCGTAAACTGCTTGATTCAGGTCAGGCCGGAGACAACGTTGGTATATTGCTCCGCGGCGTGGAAAAGAAAGATCTTGCGAGAGGGCAAGTATTGGCGGCGCCGGGTTCGATAACGCCGCATACAAAATTTAAGGCGGAAGTGTACATCTTGAGTAAAGAAGAAGGTGGAAGACACACGCCTTTTTTTAATGGATATCGTCCGCAGTTTTACATAAGGACAACGGATGTGACGGGCGTGGTAAACTTGGGCAAAGATGTTGAAATGGTAATGCCGGGAGACAATGTGACGGTGGATGTAGAGCTGATAACGCCTGTTGCGCTGGAAAAGGAACTGAGGTTCGCGATAAGAGAAGGCGGACACACGGTGGGAGCGGGAGTTATTGCGGAGGTAACTGAATAAGTTAGTTAGCTACTTGGCTGGTTAGTTGGTTGTATAGAAGTTCCTCCGGAGTAGGTGGAACAAAGATATTGGTAATAATGATAGATTGGGATGGAATCGAAATCCCCCCAACCCCCTTTGTCAAAGGGGTGGAAGTTGGGAATGGTGAATGGATGGTACTTTGTTAACTGATACGGAGATACAATGGCAAAGAATGTAAAAACGGCAAAAATAAGATTGAGTTTGAAGTCCTTCGACCATAAGTTGCTTGACGTGTCGATGAGTGAAATTGTTGAGACGGTAAAAAAAACCGGAGCGTCAGTTGTCGGTCCTGTACCGCTTCCGACAAGACGTGAGCTATATACGGTTTTAAGATCGCCTCATGTTGACAAAAAGTCACGTGAGCAATTTGAACTGAAGACACATAAACGACTTTTGGATATTGTTGATCCGACGGCGAAGACGGTAGACGCGTTGCGTAGGCTGGATTTGCCTGCCGGGGTTGATGTGGAAATTAAATGAGTGGTCGGGGAGTTCCCCGACCACTCATCCTGAAGCCCAAAGGGCTGAAGGATCTCTATAGATTCTTTTAGAAAATTAACCAAAGATCCTTCGCTTTGCTCAGGATGAGAGATCGGGGAAAAGCTTCCTCAAGAGATCCTTCGCTTTGCTCAGGATGAGAGATCGGGGAAAAGCTTCCTCAAGAGATCCTTCGCTTTGCTCAGGATGAGAGATCGGGGAAAAGCTTCCCGATCTCTCAAATAACAACCGGATTTTTTAAACGCCGGTATAAACTAAAGAGGCAGAAATGGTTCCGGGTATATTGGGAAAAAAAATTGGAATGACGCAGATTTTTGATAAAGACGGCGCAAGAGTCCCTGTGACGGTTTTAGAGGCTGGTCCGTGTATCGTACAATCTGTAAAAAACGTTGAGAGTAATGGGTATAATGCCGTGCAATTGAGCTTTGGAGATACAAAAGCGAGCCGGATCAAAAAACCTCAAAGAGTGTATCTTGAAAAAAATAAATTGGCGCCGAAAAGGTTCGTTCGAGAACTTCGCTTAGAGGACGCCCCTTGTGTAAAGGTTGCGGATGTGGTAACCAACGACATTTTTCAAGAAGGCGACTTTTTGGATATTGTGGGGCGTTCAAAAGGAAAAGGGTTTCAAGGCGGAATGAAAAGATGGGGATGGAGCGGGGGACGCGCGACTCACGGGTCGATGTCTCATCGTGTGCCGGGGTCGATCGGCGCGAGTTCATATCCTTCGCGAGTTATGAAGGGACAGAGCATGCCGGGACACCTTGGAAACGCCCGGACAACCACACAGAATTTGAAAGTGGTGGATGTGAACACGGATAATAATACCATTGCCGTAAAAGGCGCGGTTCCCGGGGCGAATGGAACGTATTTGGTGATCAAATACGCGAAAAAAAGAGTGTTGAAACCAAGGCAAGTCGCGGCTCAGGAAGAAAAAGAAAACGAAAAAGAAGGAAAAAGCGCGGAATAATCCGTGCCGGAAGCTTCAAAAAAGAATTCATGGCAATATGAGAGAGATCAAAAAGATGAAGATAAAAAGAGTGGAAAAAAAGATGACTGAAGTTAAAACCAGATTGTCGGTGTATGATCTGGGCGGAAAAGTTGTGGATCATATCAATTTGGATGAGAAGATCTTTGACGGGCGAGTAAATAAGACTCTTTTGTACGAAGCTAAAAAAATGTATGAAGCGAATAAACGCCAATGTATCGGGGTGGCTAAAACAAGAGCTGAAGTTTCCGGAGGCGGAGCAAAACCTTGGAGGCAAAAAGGTACCGGTAGAGCTAGAGTCGGGTCTTCCAGGAATCCCATATGGCGTCATGGAGGCGCGGCGTTCGGGCCGAGACCGCGGGACTTTGGATATTTGATGCCGAAAAAAGCGGCTAGAGGCGCGCTTATATCAAGTTTGAATGCCAGACTTAAGGAAAACGGGATAAAACCGGTTGTAAAAATGGAGCTCTCGGAAGCGAAAACAAAAGTGTTTAGTTCCGTGTTGTCGAAATTGAAAGTGGACGGAAAAATTTTAGTTGTTGTTGATAAAATGTCTCCTGAGGTGAAACGCGCCTCCGGGAATCTTAAGAATGTGAGTTTAATGGAAGGCAGAAATATTAATGCCAGAGACGTTCTCTTGAATGAATGTATCGTTGTTGAAAAAGAAGCGCTTTTGAAATTGGTTGAGAGGTTAAAATGAAAATAACACACGACATTATTAAAAACATGGTCCGTACGGAAAAAGGTTCGATTCTTTTAACCCAAAACAAGTATATTTTTAAGGTGGATAAAGCTGCCAATAAAATAGAAATTAAGAATGCCGTTGAAAATGTATATAACGTCCAAGTGAGCAAAGTGCACATTATGAACGTCAAGGGCAAGAAGAAAAGAGTTCGGCTTCATGAAGGAATGACGACAGGTTGGAAAAAAGCTGTCGTTACGTTGAAGCCTGAGAGCAGAATAGAGGTAGTATAATATGGCTGTTAAAAAATTTAAACCGAGTTCTCCGGGCAGACGTTGGGGAAGTATTACGTCTTTTGAAGAGATCACCAAGAGTAAACCCGAAAAATCCCTTACGAGGGCACTTAGAAAAAAAGGCGGCCGTAACAATTTAGGACGCAAAACCGTCACTGCCAGAGGCGGCGGGCATAAAAGACGTTATCGTTTGATCGATTTTCGGTATACGAAAAAAGAAATTCCGGGTGTTGTAGAAGCGATCGAGTATGATCCGAATCGTTCAGCGAGGATCGCGCTTGTTCAATATAGTGATGGAGAGAAGAAATATGTTATTGCTCCGGTGGGATTAACGGTAGGCAGTACTGTTTTAAGTTCCGAAAAGGCAAAGATCGAAATAGGTTCGGCTATGCCGCTCTCAAGAGTGCCGATCGGTTCGGAAGTGTATTGCGTCGAGCTTAATCCGGCTGGAGGCGCGAAAATTGCCAGAAGCGCGGGGAATAGCGCGACTTTAGACGCGAAAGACGGAAAGAATATACATCTTCGTATGCCGTCGGGAGAAGTTCGATTAGTGACGGATAAGTGTTACGCTTCCATCGGAAAAGTTGGAAACGTTGATCATGAAAAAGTGTCATATGGTAAAGCCGGAAGAGTGAGGCATCTTGGCAGGCGTCCCAAGTCGAGAGCTGTCGCGAAAAATCCGGTTGACCATCCAATGGGCGGCGGAGAAGGAAAGTCTTCCGGCGGAAGACATCCCGTATCTCCTTGGGGGCAGATAGCGAAAGGTTTAAAAACGCGTAAAAAGAAAAAAGCGTCGAATAGCAAAATAATAAAACGGAGGAAGTAAAAGTATGGCACGGTCAATAAAAAAAGGACCTTTTGTAGACGAATGTCTTATGAAAAAGGTACGAAAGATGATAGAGACCGGTAGTAAAAAGCCGATAAAAACGTGGTCGAGAAGATCCGTTGTTATGCCGGATTTTGTGGGAATGACGATGTCTGTGCATAACGGGAAGAAATTTTTCCCGATATTTATTACGGAGAACATGGTTGGACATAAATTGGGAGAGTTCGCGCCGACAAGGACTTTTAGAAGTCATGGCGCGGCGACAAAGGTTTCGTTGGATAAAACTTAATGGTTAGCCGGTTAGCCCGCTGGCGGGTTAGTTGAATAATTAGAGAGAAATAGAGGAGTACTTAAAATGCTGGCAAAGGCAGAAGCTAAATATGTTAGGATCTCAGCTCGTAAGGCGAGACTGGTAAGCGAGTTGGTAAAGGGCAAGACTGTGGAAGAAGCGGCATTCATTTTGAAGAACGTAAATAAACGCGCCGGTGGTCCTATACAAAAAGTTATAAGTTCCGCGTTCAGTAACGCGAATAATGCTAAACAGGAAAAATTGCTTTCAAAAGAAGTTTTGATAACAGCGATAAGAATCAACGGCGGACCGATGCTTAAACGATATAGAGCGGCAACAATGGGAAGAGCTACGTCAATAAGGCATAGAACCGCGCACATATATATTGAACTGGACAAAAAGGTCGAAGAAAAAAAACGGAAAAAGAAGGGGCGGGGAGCGTAGAGTATGGGACAGAAAGTTCATCCAATAAGTTTTCGTATCGGTGTGACGCGTAACTGGAATAGTAGATGGTATGCTAAAAAAGAAGAATTCGCGGACAAATTATTTCAGGACAGCCTGATACGTAAATTGATCGCAAAAGAAATGTCAATGGCCAAGGTCTCTCACGTGGATATTGAAAGAGCTACCAACCGTGTGAAGATCATGATCTATTCGGGAAGACCCGGTATGGTTATAGGTCGTAAAGGCGCGCAGATAGAAAAATTAAAAGATGATGTGCAAAATATGGTGGGTTCGGGGACCAAAGTGTTTATTGACATATTGGAAGTAAAGAACGCGGCGCTGGACGCGAAGATCGTTGCTGACAATTTGGCGTTTCAACTTGTGAAAAGAATCGCTTTTAGGCGCGCGATGAAAAAAACCATTCAAGCTCATAGAGATGCCGGAGGAGAAGGGATCAAACTGAAGTGTTCCGGACGTTTGGGCGGGGCTGAAATAGCCAGGTCCGAAGGGTATAAATGGGGCAAGATACCGCTTCAGACGATAAGAGCGGATATTGATTATGGATTTTCGGAAGCGAAAACGACATACGGTATCATCGGAGTGAAAGTTTGGATATATAAGGGTGAGAAGTTCGATAAGGACGAGAAATCTCAGGATGAAAAGAACAAGCAGAAAAGTAAAGTTCCGAATCGGAACTAGAAGTGTTGGAAGTGTATAGAGCATATGCAGATATGCGAAAATTAATTTTGAAGGAGACGAGATATGGCTTTAATGCCTAAACGGGTAAAGTTCAGAAAACAGCAGAGAGGCAAGCGGAAGGGTAAAAGCTTTAAGTCTAGCAGCTTGAATTTCGGCGAATTCGGATTAAAGGCCCTGGAAACAGTATGGATGTCGGATAGACAAATTGAAGCCGCGCGAGTTGCACTTATGAGGGAAACCGGCAGGGCCGGAAAGTTGTGGATCCGCGTATTCCCGGATAAACCGATCACCAAGACGGCCGCCGAGACGCGTATGGGTAAAGGAAAAGGATCTCCCGCCGGATGGGTTGCTGTTGTAAAAAAAGGACGTATTATTTTTGAAATGGAAGGCGTTCCGCATGATATGGCAAAGGAAGCTTTCAGATTATCGGCACACAAACTTCCAA
Organism: Candidatus Omnitrophota bacterium; assembly: GCA_016783605.1. GTDB lineage: Bacteria > Omnitrophota > Gorgyraeia > Tantalellales > Tantalellaceae > BS750m-G21. The sequence goes on from JADHWG010000025.1 coordinate 5,791, forward strand.
TGAAAACGAAGTTTGTCGCCAGAGGAGGACGGGTTTGAAGGCTCAAGAAATAAGAAATATGACGGAAGCGGAGATAGAACAAAAACTTTTCGGGATCAAAGAAGAATTGTTTAAAATGCGTAGTGAGATCACATCCGGAAGAGTTGAGAGACCAAGCAGATTTCGTATTCTAAGACGAGATGTAGCAAGATGCTACACTATTTTAAAGGAGAAAAAAAGTGATATCGATAAAATCTAAAGCGAAAGTAATTGTTGGCACGGTTACGAGTGATAAGATGGATAAAAGTGTTACGGTTGAATGGAACACACGAAAGAGACATCCCATCTATAAAAAATTTGTGCGCAGACACGTAAAGATCAAAGCGCATGACGAAAAAAATGAAGTACGCGCCGGCGATGTTGTAAAAATAATGGAAACAAAACCGATTTCCAAGAATAAATGTTGGAAAGTTGTCGAAATTATTACAAAAGCATAGAGGGAGAAACTTGCAATGATCATTATGGGAAGTAAATTGGATGTCGCGGATAATAGCGGCGCGAAAAAAGCGGCGATGATCGGCGTTATCGGTAGATCCGGAAAAGATACCGCGGAAATCGGGGATATTATCACATGTTCCATAAAAGAGTCTTCTCCGACGGCGGAAGTGAAAAAAGGTGAAGTTGTGCGTGCCGTTGTGGTTCGTACGGCGTATCCGATCTTAAGAAAAGACGGCAGTGTTTTAAGGTTTGACAATAACGCGGTAGTCATAATCGATAAAGATAGAAACCCTCGAGCCACGCGTGTATTCGGGCCGGTAGCTCGTGAACTCAGAAAAAAGAATTTTATGAAAATAGTGTCGTTGGCACCGGAAGTCATCTAACGAAAAAGGTAATAATATGCTGCACGTAAAAATGAATGATATGGTAAAAATACTTGCCGGTAAAGATAAAGGCAAGACAGGTAAAGTTTTGAGGGTGTACCCCAAAAGGGATAGGGCCATAGTTCAAGGCGTGAACTTTACTAAAAAACACGCTCGCCGAAGCCGTCAGGATGAACAGGGCGGAATCATACAGCGTGAAGCATCACTTAATTTGTCCAATTTGGCGATCGTTTGTAAAGGATGCAATCGCGCGACAAGAGTCGGAAGAGACGTGTTGAAAGACGGAAGCCGTGTCCGCTATTGTAAAAAATGCAAAGAGGTCCTGTCGTAGGGGCGGCCCTTGCGTCCGCCCTTATGGAATGTAAAAAAGGAAAAAAAGAAAATGGCAAGATTGAAAGAGTTGTACGAAAAAACTATAATTCCTGAATTGATGAAGACGTATGAGCATACGAACAAGATGGATGTTCCACGTTTGGAGAAAATAGTAATAAATGTCGGACTGGGCAAAATGGCGCATCAAAAAGATCTGATCGATTCCGTCAGGAAAGAGATCGCGGTTTTCGCGGGACAAAAACCGGCGCTTACAAGATCAAAAAAATCGATCTCCAACTTTAAAATACGCGACGGGGCTCCGGTGGGATATAAAGTGACACTTAGAAAAAAAAGAATGTATGAATTCTTGGATAGACTGATAAATTTTGTCATACCGAGGATCCGGGATTTTAGAGGCGTTTCTCTCACGGCTTTTGACCGACAGGGAAACTATACGTTGGGTATTAAAGAACAAACGATATTTCCGGAATTGGAATTGGATAAAATTCCGGTGGCCCATGGTATGGACGTATGTTTTGTGACTACGGCCAAAACGAAAGAGGAATGTAAAGGTCTTTTGGAAGGTTTCGGTATGCCTTTCGCGAAAAGGTAAATGAGGGGTCGGGGAATACCCGACCCCTCATCCTGAAGCCCAAAGGGCTGAAGGATCTCTATAGACCCCTTTGCAAGAAGAAAAAACTCCCCAAGGGGTCAGATATATAGTTAATATGGACTTTGCGGGAAAATTAAAAGGGAATTTAAATGGCGAAAAAAGCTTTGATAGAAAAATCTAAAAGAACTCCTAAATTCAGTACGCGTGTCATTACAAGATGTCAGATTTGCGGCAGGAAAAAGGGGTATTTGAAAAGATTCAAGTTATGTCGGATCTGTTTCAGGGAACTGGCCTCACGCGGGGATATCCCGGGAGTTAGGAAAGCAAGCTGGTAAATTGATGGTTAATTTACCTGGAGGTGTTGATACGGAACAGGGATGCACCCTAACGGGCACAAGCCTGTACATACAATCGAAATTAAAGGAGATTAAATGAGTGTTACGGATTTAATAGCTGATCAGTTGACTGTGATACGGAACGCGATAAGAGTCGGTAAAAAGTCGGTTATCGTGAAAAGATCAAATATCATCGAAGGTATTTTGGAGATCATAAAAAAAGAAGGATTCATCGACAATTATAAGACCATTGAAGATACTAAACAAGGGCAGATAAAGGTTTATTTAAAATACCTTGATGATGGAACTCCGGTAATGGAAGAGTTAAAACGAATTTCAAAGTGCGGACTGCGAAGGTATGAACCGGCAAAAAAGATAAAGAGTATTATGGGCGGAGTCGGTTTTTCAATCTTTTCGACCAGTAAAGGGTTATTGACCGGAGAAGAAGCCAAAAGTCAGGGAGTGGGCGGAGAGTTGATTTGTCAAATATGGTAATGGTTCAAGCTTGCGTCTGAATGGATCTAAATAAGGAGCTAAATAATGTCAAGAATTGGAAGTCGACCGATAACGATACCGGATGGGATCAAGGTCGAAATAAACGGATCTGTGATAAAGGTCGAAGGAAAAGGAAAAGTAAGCGAATTTGTTGTTTCCAGCGGATTTCAGACGGAAATTAAGAACAATGAAATTATAATTACACGGCCTTCGGATTCCAGAAAAGACAGATCTCTGCACGGGACTTTCAGGAGTTTGGTCCAGAATATAATTACGGGACTAAAAGATGGATTTGTAAAGAAACTGCAGCTTCAAGGTGTTGGATATAAAGCTCAAATGAAAGGGAAAACTTTAGTTTTGGATGTCGGGTTTTCGCATAGTATTAAGCACACGCCGCCTGAAGATGTAACTTTGGAAACGCCGAGCGCGACCGAAATATTGGTCAAGGGCGTGGATAAGCAGAAAGTCGGCGAAGTCGCCGCGGAGATAAGAGATTACTATCCTCCCGAACCTTATAAAGGCAAGGGAATCAGGTATGAAGGCGAATATGTAAGGCATAAACAAGGAAAAAGTATAGCGTAAGAGCAGGTTTTAGGTTATGGGTTATAGGTTTTAGGGAAATTTCCGCCGGAGGCGGATCCGCCTTCGGCGGAAAAACCGAAACCCAAAACCTAACACCTATAACCTAACACCTAAGGAACGGTATGGATAAGACAAAAAGAAGATATAGACGAAAAAAAGCTATTCGTAAGAAGGTAAGCGGAACGGTTGAAAGACCAAGGTTATGTGTACATAAGAGCAATAGAAACATTTATGTTCAGATCGTTAACGATACCGAAGGCAAAACGTTATGCGGAACGTCTACGAATGCTAAAGACGTAAAAAATAAATTTAAAGAATTTACCCGAAAAAACATAAAATTTGCTGAATTTATCGGAGAGAGAATAGCGAAAAGCGCAACCGAAAAAGGGATCAAAAAAGTGGTTTTTGATCGTTCAGGGTATCAGTATCACGGCGTAGTAAAAACGTTAGCGGACACAGCGCGGAAAAATGGTTTAGAGTTTTAATGAGCACATGATTTACGCGCCCGAAGGAAGCGTAAATTATAGTGCGAATTAATCCCCGCGCTTGTCCGGCGAAGCCGGGAAGGCGGGGATCCATTGACAGAAAACACATGATTTACGATATTCGATTCCACCAGAGTAGGTGGAATTGGATAGCACAACCGGCAAACTGGTTGAATTGACTAACCGGCAAGCCGAAGGATAGAGATTCCCGCCTGCGCGGGAATGACAACTAAAGGAGCGGGTGTCCGCCCTCCCATTGTCATCCCCGCGGAGGCGGGGATCCAAAGCTAAAATAACCGGCCAACAGGCTAACCGATAAATCGGCAAACTGAATCAGGAGGATAGATGTTAGAAGAGGAAAAAAAAGACACAGGCGCTTCTGAACGTGAAGCGGCGGCTGTCAAAAATACCGTAACTACCGAAGCCAAAAAAACGCAAAAGGCTCCTGCCTTTGTGCCGAGAAAAAGAGCGTTCAAAGCGAATGAAAGCGATGGTATCGAACGTGTTATCAAGATAAATCGAGTATCTAAGGTTGTTAAGGGCGGCAAAAACTTTTCTTTTAGCGCTTTAGTCGTTACCGGTGACGGTAAGGGAAACGTTGGTATGGGATTTGGAAAATCCAATGAAGTGGTTGAGGCTATAAAAAAAGGAACTTCGAAGTCAAAAAAAAGTTTATTTCAAGTGAATGTTGCCGGCGACACTATTCCGCACGAAGTGATCGGTGTTTTTAAGGCTTCAAGGATCATGTTGAAACCTGCCGGGGCCGGAACCGGCGTGATCGCGGGCGGACCGGTAAGAGCTCTTTGCGATGCGGTAGGGATCAAGAACATACTTACGAAAAGTCTTGGTTCGAGAAACGCGATAAACGTTGTTCGCGCCACGATAAACGGTTTTAAGAAGTTAAGGTTAAAACGAAGAGTGTAGAACAAAAGCGGAAATAAGAAAAGGGAAATAAAATGGTATTAAAAATAGAGGACATAAGGAAACCAAAAGCGGATAAAAAGAAATCGAAACGTTTGGGACGCGGGATAGGGTCCGGACGCGGTAAAACTTCCGGGCGCGGTCATAAAGGCGCGAAATCCAGATCCGGCGGCGGAGTTTATAATCCCGGTTTTGAGGGCGGACAGATGCCGCTGGTAAGACGTGTTCCTAAAAGAGGTTTTACGAACAAATGGTCGAAGGAATGGACCATAATCAATATTGATAATTTTCAAAAATCAAAATTTATCAAAAACGGAACGGTTGTTGATAAAGATTTTTTGATCGCGAATAAAATAATAAAGAAGAAACGGCTTCCGCTTAGAGTTCTCGGTAAAGGTAAGCTTACTAAATCGATAACCGTAAAAGCCGGATATTTTTCTCTTTCCGCGAAAAAGGCGATCGAAGCCGCGGAAGGAAAAATTGAAATTGTCTCATATAAAGAGTCTATAAAACGAATAGAGAGTAAGGGCACTTCCGAAAGCGCTCTTTAATAGTGATCACTGCTGTTTGGAGGTAATGTGTTTGAATCCATTGTGAATATTTTTAAGATCCCGGATCTTAAAAAGAAGATCTTGATCACTTTAGGCCTAATTGCCGTTTTTCGGATCGGCGCGTTCGTTCCGACTCCGGGAATAGATGGGCTTAAATTGGCGCAGTTCTTTGATAATATTGCCAGAACTCAAGGCGGAACGTTATTCGGCATTATGAATATGTTTTCCGGCGGCGCTATGCGGCGGTTAACGATATTTGCTTTAGGTATAATGCCTTATATATCCGCGTCGATCATTTTGCAGCTTTTGACAACGGTTGTTCCGGCTTTGGAACGGCTTGCAAGGCAGGGTGAAGAGGGAAGAAAAAAGATCACGCAATACACGAGATACGGTACGGTTGTTCTGTCTGTCGTGCAGTCGTTTTTTATCGCGCTTTGGCTTGAAAATCCGGCACATTTTCAAGGGATGCAGATAGTGCAGTATCCCGGTTGGGGATTCCGTATTTTAACGGTTATCACCCTCACCACTGGAACCGCGTTTATCATGTGGCTCGGAGAACAAATACAGGAACGCGGTATCGGCAACGGTATTTCTTTGATCATTACCGCGGGTATAGTTTCAAGGCTTCCGGCGGCGATAATTCAACTTATTTCACTGGCATCTCCCGGACAGGGAGGAGAGGCTCAGATAGATCCGTTTAAACTCGTGTTTCTCGCGTTTATGTTTGTAGCCGTTATTGTGGCGGTTGTGCTTATTACTCAGGGACAGCGCAAAATACCGGTGCAGTACGCGAAACGCGTTGTCGGCAGAAAAATATACGGTGGTCAGAGCACTTATATTCCCCTTAGAGTGAATCAGAGCGGAGTTATTCCGATCATATTCGCGCAATCGATAATATTGTTTCCGGCAACTATCGCCGGTTTTATGCCGAACAAAGCTTTGCAAGGTGTGGCAAGCGCTCTAATGATGGGACAGCCGCTTTATTATGTTGTATACGGACTTTTAATACTCTTTTTCTGTTATTTTTACGCGGCGATAACGTTTAATCCCGTTGATATGGCGAATAACATGAAACGTTTCGGAGGATTTGTTCCGGGGATAAGACCGGGGAAACAAACCGCGGAATATTTGGATTTTATTATGACAAGGATAACTCTGCCGGGCGCTATCTTTCTTACGATAATCGCCGTATTGCCGAGTGTTATTAACGGTCAGATCGGGATCCCTTTTCTTGTCGCCAGTTTTTTCGGAGGTACGGGTCTTTTGATCATTGTAGGTGTAATGCTTGACACGATGCGTCAGATAGAGTCACACATGCTTATGAGACATTATGAAGGTTTTTTAAAAAAAGGAAGAGTCAAAGGCCGCCTGTCATGACAAAAAAACAAGTTATTAACATAGTGCTTTTGGGCCCGCCCGGCGCCGGAAAAGGAACACAAGCGGTTCTTTTGAAGAAAGCGTACGGACTTCTCCATGTTTCTACCGGAGACATGCTGCGTGAGGCTATAAAAGAGGGAAGTAAGTTTGGAAAAAAAATACAAGCATTTATGGATAAAGGAGAACTTGTTCCGGATGAAGTCGTGACGAGTAGTGTAATAAAACGCATGGCGAAACCCGACGCGTTCAGCGGCGTTATCCTTGACGGATATCCCAGAACTCGTTCTCAAGCGGAGTCTTTAGATGTGTCTTTGGTGGAAGAAAAACGGACGTTGAATATGGTGATTTATCTTAAAACCTCTGAGAAAGTGGCTATCGAAAGGCTTTCCGGGAGACGCATTTGTCCGGAATGCGGGAAAAATTATCATGTAACAAATATTCCGCCGAAAACACCGAATATTTGTGATACGTGCGGTGTTAAGCTTACGCAGCGTGTAGACGACGCACCCGAGACGGTAAAAAACCGTTTAGTGGTATATGAAAACGAGACGAAAGATCTTATCGCGTATTATGAGGAAAAAAATTTACTTTATCAAGTAAACGGTGATCTTTCGGCTGGAGAGCTTTTTAAAGATATAGCAGTTCTTTTTAAAAGTGAAGGTTTGATTGATGACAATTCTGACGAATGAAAATGAGCTCGTAAAAATTCGTGAGGCCGGAAAGATATTGAAAGATGTTTTTTCATTGATCAAAAAAAAAATCAAACCGGGCGTGTCGACCTTGGCTTTAGATAAGGCCGCGGAAGAGAAGATCAAAGAGGTGGGCGCGGAACCCGCGTTCAAAGGATATAGAGGATATCCGGCTACAATATGCGCTTCCCTTAATGAAGTTGTTGTTCATGGAATACCGCGGGAAGACATTGTGTTAACCGATGGAGATATTCTGAGCGTTGATATCGGCGTAAGAAAAAACGGATATTTTACCGATGCCGCCAGAACGTATGCCGTGGGGATCATCAGTTCTGTTGCAAGACGGCTCATTGAAGGTACGAGATATTGCTTGGATGAAGGCATAAAAAGGGCCGTTTCCGGAGGCAGAGTGTCGGATATATCAAACGCCATACAGCTTGCGGCGAAGGAACGAAATCTTAAAGAAGTAAGGATGTTTGTTGGACACGGAGTTGGCAGGAAACTGCATGAGTCGCCGGAAATCCCTAATTGGGGAGAAAAAGGCAAAGGTCCGGTACTTAGAGAGGGTTTAGTTTTGGCTATCGAGCCTATGATCAATGTTGGAACGAGAAAAGTGGAAATAATGTCCGATGGATGGACTGCGGTAACAACGGATGGTAAATTGTCAGCGCATTTTGAGGATACGATTATTGTCAGACCTAAAAAAGCGGAGATAATAACATGAGCCCAAAAGAAGAAGCAATTGTTGCTGTTGGTGAAATTGTGGAGACGTTACCGAATGCTATGTTCAAGGTGAAACTTGAAAACGGGCATGTTGTGCTGGCTCACGTTTCCGGAAAAATGAGGATGTATTTTATAAGGATCGTGCCCGGAGATAAAGTTACGGTAGAGCTCTCACCGTATGACTTAACCAGAGGTCGGGTTATAAAAAGGGAGAAATAATTGTGAAGGTAAGACCAAGTGTGAGAAAAATGTGTTCGAATTGCAAGATCGTTCGAAGAAAAGGTGTTGTGAGAGTGATCTGTAAGGATCCTAAACATAAACAGAGACAAGGATGATGTTAAAATGACAAACTTGTCCCCGCAAGTTCTAAGCGGGGATGACAAAATTCCTCGCCGGAGGCGAGGCCGCCTTTGGCGGGGAAATGACAAAAAAAAATAAGGAATAAGGAGACAGGAAATGCCGAGAATAATAGGTGTTGATATACCAAAAGAGAAACGAATAGAGATTGCGCTAACATACATATACGGAATAGGTCCGGCGCGTTCCAACAAAATACTTAAAAACGCCGGTATTTCGCCCGATAAGAGAGCAAAAGATCTGGATGATAAAGAAATTACGTCAATAACGCATATCATACAGGAATCTTTTCAGGTTGAAGGCGATCTCAGGCGTATGCAGATCTCCAATATAAAGCGGCTAATGAGTATTGCTTCATATAGAGGCCTACGACATAAGAGAAGTTTGCCGGTCAGAGGGCAGAGAACCAAAACGAATTCCAGAACGAGAAAAGGACCAAAGAAAACCATCGGCGCGTTTAAGGATAAAACGGCTCGTAAAGCCGTTAAACCGGTTTAAGTAAAGGTATAAATACGAAAAGAAATGAGGTAAATAGTGGCGCAGAAAAAGGCGAAAGGTAAACGGCGTAAAAAAATAATCCGTAAAGTGGCGAATGGAAAAATATTTGTTCATGCTACTTTTAATAATACGATAGTGAGTGTTGCCGACACGAGCGGTAAGATCTTATGCTGGAGTTCGCCCGGAATAGTGGGGTTTAAGGGCTCAAGAAAATCAACTCCTTTTGCCGCGAGTATAGCGGCGAAAGACGCGGTGAAGAAAGCAAAACTTCACGGTATTAGAGAAGCTGAAGTTATTCTTAACGGACCGGGCGCGGGAAAAGAAAGTGTCGTCAGAAGCATACGATCTGAAGGCGTTAATGTTCGAAGCATAATGGATCTTACCCCGACACCGCATAACGGATGCAGACCTAAGAAAAAAAGAAGAATATAATGCCGCTGGAGGGCAGTAAGCGTCAATAAATCAAACAAGGAGTAAAAGTAAATGGCAAGACGAACTACAGCATCCTGCAGGCTTTGCCGCAGGGAGAGCGAAAAATTGTTTTTAAAAGGAGAAAGATGCACTTCCGAGAAGTGCGCGTTTCTTAAGAGGGAATACGCGCCGGGTCAGCATGGTCAGATGAGAAGAAGGAAAAAATCCGATTACGCGATCCAGCTAAGAGAAAAGCAGAAAGCAAAACGAATTTACGGAGTGTTTGAAAAACAATTTGAAAATTATTTCAAAAAAGCGGAAAGAGCCAAAGGAGCTACCGGCGAGGTTCTTCTCCAGTTTTTGGAACGTCGTCTTGATAACCTGATTTATAGGGCATGTTACGCGAAAAGCCGCAGCGCTTCGCGTCAGCTTGTGGGGCACGGGTTTGTCAGAGTTAACGGCCGGAAAGTTAATATCCCTTCATTTCTTGTTAAGGCGGGCGATGAAGTGGAGATGACCGGAAAAGACGCTCAGATCAAAGAGATCAAAGAAACTGTTAAAATTCTTGAAGATAGAGGTATTCCGGAATGGATCGAAACTTCACCCGGGAACCTAGCCGTCAAGATAAAACGCCTTCCCACAAAGAAGGATACGGGACTTAAGATAGAAGAGAACTTGATAGTGGAATTATATTCCAAATAAATGAGACTTGCCTTTCCCGTTTCTGAAAGCAAAGCTTTCAGAAACGGGAAAGGCTTAGTCGAATTTATCCCCGCGGAAGCGGGGATCCAGAATAGAGGCATTGGTAGGGGACAGGCCTGCCTGTCCCTTACAATTGAAACCAAAGTCTCATTAAAAGGAGGATATTAAGTATGGGAATTAAACTAAAGAATTTTGAGTTACCTAAAAACATAACATTTGACGAGGCAACATATAGCCCGACTTATGGTAGAGTCACCGCGGAACCGTTCGAGAAGGGCTATGGTGTAACCATAGGTAATTCTCTCCGGCGGGTTTTGCTTTCTTCGATAGAGGGGACAGCTGTGACACAAACGAAATTCGGAGGTGTTTTACATGAGTTTTCTACGATTCCCGGAATTTATGAAGACGTAACCCAGATCATTATGAACGTTAAAGGGTTGGTTTTGAGATCTCATTTTAAAAATCCGAAACCGATGCTGATAAGTGTCAGCAAAAAAGGGGCAATTACCGCCAAAGATATTAAATGTGACGAAACGGTTGAAATAATAAATCCGGATCATCACATTGCCACTCTTACCGAAGACAAAAATTTCGAAGTTGAATTTAAAGTTGAACGCGGAAGAGGATATGTGTCGTCGATAAGGAATAAAACGAGCGAAGATTCTATCGGTGTTCTATCTGTCGATTCTTTATTTTCACCGGTTAAACGTGTTAATCTGGAAGTTGAAAATACGAGGGTTGGACACATCACAGACTATGATAAGCTTGTTCTTGAAATACACACCAACGGCAGTATGGAGCCGAAGGAAGCACTCCTTTACGCGACGAATATTCTGCAGAGGCATCTTGATGTGTTTATCGGAATGGGGAGACTTCCGGAAGAGATCGAGGAAGCTGAAGAAGAATCCAAGGAAAAAAAGGAACTTTTGAGGAAATTGGCAAAACCGATCTCTGAACTTGAATTATCCGTGAGGAGTTCAAATTGTTTGGCGGAAGCGAATATTCGAACAATTGGCGAACTTGTTAGAAAAAAAGAGACGGAAATGTTGAAATATAAGAATTTTGGTAAAAAATCGTTAAACGAAATAGGTGCTGTTCTTTCCTCTATGAATTTGCATTTAGGTTTGGAAATAGAAGACGAAGAGGAAAAAGAAGATTAGTTTAACGAGATGAGTGTTATAAATTTAGGAAAGGGATAAAAAAAAGATGAGGCATCGAAAGAAAAGAGGAAGATTGAACAGAAAGACGGCCGAACGTAAGGCGGTCTTGAAACATCTAACCAATAGTCTGTTTACATACCAACGCATTGAAACAACCGCGTCAAAGGCTAAAGCTTTGCGCGAGTTTGCCGAACCTCTCATAACTTTGGCAAAGAAGAACGCGAATTCAATAAATGCCAGAAGACAGGTGTTCAGCAAACTCGGAGATAAAGATATCGTAAAGAATTTGTTCAGTAATATATCCCCTCTGTATAAAGATGTGCCGGGAGGATATTTGCGAATCATGCTGAGCGCGCGAAGAAAAGGTGACGGAACACAGATGGCGGTAATTGAATTGACGAAGAGAACTATTTCAGATGATGAACTCTTAAAAGTGGATAAGATATCTGAGCCGGATAAAAAAATAAAAAAGAAAAAAGACAAGAAAAAAGAGTCCGCGGAAAAAACCGACTCAAAAGATAAAAAAACACAGACAGAACCTGAAGATGAAAGAGAAGAAGCGCGTAAGAAGTTGGACGCGAGAAAACAGAAAGCAAAAACGGAACAGGAAAAAATAACCAAAAAAGGAATTTTTAAACGGTTTCGGAGAAAGTCGATAGGGTAAAATTTGTCGCGGCCGATTTGATATTTTAAGGCGCCGGGAGGTTACTTAGAGCCAAAGAGTCAAAGTATTATAAACATATCTTTGTCTCTTTGGCTTTTTTGTTACACGGTACACGCAACACGTTACACGTCACACGGCTCACGTTTTTTCACCGAAGGCGAAACCCGCCTCCGGCGGGAAAACATGCAACGTGTAACATGTAACGTGCAACGTGAACAAACGAAGTGAGGGAAAAATGGGGTCGGAAGTTACGCCGATGATGAAACAATATTGGGGAATAAAGAATAGACATAAAGACGCGATACTCTTTTTCCGGATGGGCGACTTTTACGAAATGTTTTTTGACGACGCGATCACCGCGACACGTATACTTCACATAACTTTAACTTCAAGAGGTTCTTCCGGCGGTAAAAAAATACCAATGTGCGGGATACCTCATCACGCCGCGAATAATTATATTTCCCGCCTTATAAAGAACGGTCAAAAAATAGCCGTGTGTGAACAAATGGAAGAGGCCTCTGGCGGCAAAAAGATCGTAAAACGGGAAGTTGTGAAGATAATCACTCCGGGAACATTTATCGCGGACGATTTTTTACTGAACGCGGCCAACAATTATATCGTATCGGTGGCGCCGACCAAAGGCAATTACGGATTGGCATACGCGGATATATCAACCGGTGAGTTTTATGTTACCGAACTTGATTCGGAGGAAGATCTTTTTTCGGAATTATATAAAATTTCGTCTCAAGAATGCCTAATCCCGGAAAGTTTTTCAAAAGATGAATTATTTACGGAATTTAAAGACGTTTTTTCAGGAAGCGTAACCGTGAAAGAAGACTGGAAGTTTGATTCTGATCTGTCTATAGAGGTGCTCAAAGAGCATTTTGCCGTTAAAACGCTCGATGGATTCGGATGCGCCGATCTGCCGCTTGCCGCGGGTGCGGCGGGCGCGCTTTTAAGGTACCTTAAGGATACGCAAAAAACGCGTCTTAATAATATCGGCGGGATGTCAACTTACAAGGTGAGCCAATTTATGGTGCTGGATGAAAGCTCTTGCCGGCATTTGGAACTTGTTCGCAGTGAGGAAACCGCAAGTGAAAAAGGTACTCTTCTAGAGGTTCTTGACTATACAAAAACATCGATGGGCGCGCGTCGCCTTAAAAACTGGATATTAAATCCGCTTTTGAATATTAACCGTATCGAACAAAGACTGGATGGTGTGGAGTATTTCTACCGGAACATTCGGTTCAGGGAAAATGTTCAGGAATTGCTGTCGGAAATATACGATGTTGAGCGGCTTTCCAATAAAATAAGCATCGGAGGAGGGAATGCCAGGGATATGATCTGGCTGTCTTCTTCTTTAAAAGCAATAGAGCGAGTGAAAAAGGAATTTTCGAATGAAGCACCTTTTGTTCTTAAAAGTATGGTCGGGAGATTGGATAATTTTCAAGACGTGATAAAAAAAATAGAAGATTGTCTTGTGGACGAGCCGCCTGTTAGCATAAAAGACGGGGGCCTCATAAAACACGGATATGATCCGGGAATAGATGAGCTAAAAAATTTAGTTTCAAACGGCAAGGATTGGGTGGCGGCACTTCAAAAAAAGGAAATCGAAAGAACCGGAATAGGTTCTCTTAAGGTCGGATTTACGAGGGTTTTCGGGTATTATATCGAAGTGACCAATTCGAATTTGAAAGCTGTTCCCGATAATTATGTCCGAAAACAAACCTTAACTAACGCGGAACGATTTGTGACGAGTGAATTAAAAGAGTGGGAGGCGAAGATAATCGGCGCGGAAGAGCGCGCGAAAAACATGGAATATGAAGCGTTTTGCTGCTTAAGGGAAAGTTGCGCGCTTGAAATTGAACGTTTAAAAGAATCAGCTCGCATTATCGGTGAAATTGATGTTTTAGCGTCTTTGGCCGAAAGCGCTTATAGAAACGGATATCATCGGCCAAAGGTTAATTCCGGAGGAGACCTTCGCGCTGTGGGCGCGCGTCATCCTGTTCTTGAAAAAGTTTTAAAAGATAAAGAATTTGTGCCTAACGATATTCGTATGTCTTCCGAGGCGGAGCGGATCTTTATTATAACCGGTTCAAATATGGCCGGCAAATCGACTTTTATACGCCAAACGGCGCTTCTTTCAATTATGGCGCAAATCGGGAGTTTTGTCCCGGCCGAGAAGTGTGATGTGGGCGTTATTGACAGAGTTTTTACGAGAATCGGAGCCTCCGATCGATTATATCGAGGAATGAGCACTTTTATGGTCGAAATGCTCGAGACCGCGAATATCCTGAATAATGCTACCGGAAAAAGTCTCATTATTTTGGACGAAGTTGGAAGGGGAACAAGCACTTTCGACGGGGTTTCAATTGCCTGGGCGGTGGTTGAATACATCTCAAGGCATATTCCCGGAGCGAAAGCTATGTTCGCGACGCATTATCATGAACTGACGGAATTAACCCGGATCACCCGCGGAATAAAAAACTATCATTTGGCCGTACGCGAATGGGGAGATGAAATAATATTTCTATACAAAATTAAAGAAGGCGCGTGCGACGAAAGTTTCGGTATACATGTCGCGAAACTCGCCGGCATGCCCCAAATCGTCGTAGAACGCGCGCGCGCGATCCTGAATAATCTTCAGAAAGATTCTTTCTCGGGGAATGTACGAAATCGATTTTCGGTAAAAACAAAAAAATCAGAAGAGCAATTGGATCTTTTTGAAAAAACGGAAAAAGAACGTTTACTTGGCGAGAAGATCCAAAAGATAGACGTTGATAACTTAACGCCGATAGAAGCGCTTCAAAAATTAGCGGAACTCAAAAAAGAATCTGGTTCACGGTAATTTTATATAAAGAACGGCGTGTAATTGCGGCCAGTTTTTACGCGATATACGAGAAAGTTGAGGAACTATTATGACAGATTCCAGGATACAAATATTAGCTGAAGACGTTGTCAGTAAGATCGCCGCCGGTGAAGTTGTTGAGCGTCCGGCATCTGTCGTCAAAGAACTAATTGAAAATTCCATTGACGCCGGAGCCAGCAGTATTGAAGTTGAAGTGAAGGCAGGGGGTGTCGAGCTTATTAGGATCGCCGATAACGGTGAAGGAATGTCTCCGGCGGAATTAAAAATGGCATGTTTTCCTCACGCGACAAGCAAACTGCGAGAGATCCAGGATCTTGAAAAGATCGGCACACTTGGGTTCAGGGGGGAAGCGCTTTCGAGCATAAGTTCTGTTTCACAAATGAATATTATAAGCGCGCAAAAGATGAGTTCAAACGGAGTTTCGCTTTATATTGAAAGCGGTGAAATTTTAAAGTCACGCCCGGCGGCAAGAACGCAAGGGACGACTGTGGAAGTTAAGAATCTTTTTTATAATGTGCCCGCCAGACGCAAGTTTCTTAAAAAAGAATCAACGGAACTTGCTGAGATCGTTAGTGTGGTGTCAAAATTTATTCTTGCTTTTCCTGATGTTGAAATTAAATTGAGACAGGCTGAGCGAAATCTGCTTCACGTGCCGAAAAAAATGAAAGTTCTCGAAAGAATCGGGGCTGTTTTGGGACGCGCCGCGGCGGATCATATGACGAGTATGTCAAATACGAATGATGTTTATGAAGTGATGGGATATGTGAGCAGTCCCTCTTTCACCCGGCGCGACCGGCGCGGGCAAATATTTTTTATTAACGGCAGGAACGTGAAAAGCAAAGTATTGAGTGACGCTGTCTATTCGGCGTATGCCAGCCTTCTTGAAAGGGGACAGCACGCGTCGGCAGTTTTGTTCCTGACGGTGTCTCCGGCGAAAATTGATGTAAATGTGCATCCGGCGAAAATGGAAGTAAAATTTGAAAATGAAAAAGAGATCAAGACCTTCGTAAAGGGCGCGATAAGATCGTGTTTTGATCGTTTAAAGAGTGAAAATTCTCAAAATGAAGAGATTAACTCTTTATTGGGACAAAAAACACAAGCGACGACAGAAAAAGTTGTTCGGGAAGACTCTGAAAATCAACCGGAATTTATTTATAATTTGAACGAGTTTGTTCAAAAAAAACCGTTTCAAAAGAGACCGAGCTCGACGTCCTCGTGGGAAACGCCTGTTTTTAGCGCCGATGCGGATATTTTTCAAGTCGCGCTTTGCTACATAGTGCGGATAAAACAAGAAAATATTAGAATTATAGATCAGCATGCCGCGCATGAAAGAATTCTTTACGAGTTTTTCAGTAAGGTTCTAAAAGAATCGCCCATAGAATCTCAAAAACTTTTGTTTCCCGTGCGTATTGATCTAACGGCGAAAGAATCCGTTTTGATGGAAAAAGTTATTGGTCAGTTTAACGCTTTAGGTTTTAGTGTAGAGCTTTTTGGCGAAAATTCTTTTATAGTGCAAGCGGTCCCAGCGATTTTGAAAGAACGAGACGTAAAAACGGTTATTATGGATATCTTGGCGGATCTTGAGGAGAGGTCCTATTCAAAAAATGAACTGGAAGACGAATTTATCAAATTGACTTCCTGTCGAAGCGCTATCAAAGCGGGAGACAAGTTGAACAGGGAAGAGATGCTTTCTCTCTTGGATCAACTCGCCTCGTGCGAGCTTCCCTTTACATGCCCGCATGGCCGGCCCACAACACTCGAAATAAAGCCGGAAGAATTGGAGAAAAGGTTTAGAAGAAAATAGATGATTTATGGTGAATGGAAGTTCATCCTCGTAGGTTAGTGGTGGCTCCATACACCACTATCCTACGAGGTTGAACGAAGGTATACGTAGGGGCGGTCCTTGCGTCCGCCCGTGAATAGCTCGATGAAAAATATAGTCCACGAGATCCATTTTTATAAAAACCTTTCTATAAGCTGAATTTCAATACATAGGAGTAGTTCAATTAAAAAAACAAAAATATTTTTGCGGGGCATAATCTCGCTTTTGACAATTTCACTATTTTCTTTTTTTGTCACTCCCGCCCCCTTTGTCACTCCCGCCTGTCCCGAGTGCAGTCGAAGGACGCACGCGGGAATGTATACATTATCCCCGCGTTGGGCATCACAATCCCCGCTCTTAAAACAAAAAGTTTTAAAGGCTCTTGGTGAAACCGTAAAAAAATATCCTGAAAGAACTGAAAACGCGGTCACAATATTAACGTGCTATTTAGATTTTACCAACAAAGATTTGGAGCAGGTTAGTTTAAATACCGCTGTCTTAAATATGCTCACGGCAATGCCGGATAAATATAAAATGCTTGAAGTCGTCTTAAAGGCGGTTATGTTTATGAACTATGAGGGAGAACGTAAAGAATCCCTGCATCAGGCGGGTTTAAAATTTTTTAGATCCATACCTAAAAAAGCTATGTATAAGAAGCGTAATGGAAGCAACAATTGGAAACATAATAATTTGTCAAAGGCCGAGAAGATATATTGCCGCGACGTCGGGAAATATCCTTTATTGACACACATAGGCGAAGTAAAGTTGGGAGTTCTAAAAACTATGGGCAAAAGTGCAGAAGAGCGTCATGAAGCAAGACAGGAGCTTATTACGTCGAATCTTCGGCTTCCGTTCAGTGTTGTGAAGGATTTCTTTTGGTGGACGGGAATGGATACAAACCGGTTGGTTTCCGAAGGTAATCTCGGATTGATGAAAGCCGCGGACAAATATAATCCGTGTCGCGGGAAGAAATTTTCAACATATGCTATATGGTGGGTCAGGCAGAGTATAGGGAGATATATAATGAATTCGGAGGATGAAATAAGAGTGCCGGTCCATGTGCATAATCAAATAAATGCTTTTACTAAAAAATGTCGAAGTGTAGAAATAGATTCAAAAAATAAAAATATTTCAGATGAGGAGATCGCTAACGCCATTGGAATGGAGTCAAAAGCCGTGCAAACCCTAAGAGGAGTACAGAATTACGCTTATATTTATCTTGACGGTCCGATTGGGTCTGAAAATGCGAGTAAGGATGCCCCCCAAACGGAAAGAATAGGTGCTAAGGATAACGGGTTTGAAGAAGTTGAAAATAAAGTTATGTCTGATAATGAGAAAAGTCAATTGGAAAAAATATTTTCCAGGGTAATAAGAAGAATAAACGACAAGAAGATAAATGCAGCCAGAAAGTTCAAAATGATAACAATATTGAGGGAAAGAGTCCAGCCCAAAATGGAGCAAACGGACAAAGAAAAAACATTGGAGGAAATAGGGGACGAATACGACCTCACAAGGGAAAGGATACGTCAGTTAGAGTCAAAAGTGAAAAGATATGTAAAAGACGCACCGGTGGACAAAGCGGAAAAAGTAATTGTAGAGAGTCTATTGCACGCTGGGTATAAACGGTCTAAAGATTCTTCCGCGGAATTTTTGAAAAAGATTTATGAAATGTATAAGTTTGACGAGTTTTCTAGAGGCAAGCTATCTTTTCTTACAAAAAGATATTCTGTCGGTGTGTTTAACCATATGTTTATCAAGTTTTCTCGGTTCTCTGTATTCAAGAAAATAAAACATGGGTGGTATGCGATCAACCCGATCTTTAAAGGCAGAACTATCGCGGAAACTAAGGAAAACATAGCCGGGATTTTTGATACGACATTCGAAATGGGGAAGAAAATCAGAGAAAAAAAATTGGTTCTGAATCGTTATTCTTGTTCAAAAGATCAAGCTTTCGCGATAAAAGAATGTCTTAAAATGGATCATGCGCATAGACTTCTTGAAAGGATGACCGTGGAGCACGGTATGGATAGAGCTCCGTGTATTATCCGCGCGTGGAAAGGATATGCCGCCTTGGCACAAGAAGATCTGCCGCAATGTATACGAGATGCGATGAAGAACGGATCGTATGAATTTAAGTTTCTGGAGATAGACAAACTTGTTGACCTTACGCGAGATAAGAAACCTTCCGAAAATGAAATCACAATATTGCCGTTCAGCAGATTGAACGAATCTCAGAAACAAACTTTGAAAACTACGAAGGCATGGTTCATTAACATGGATTTTGAAAAAGAGATCCTTGATCCATATGCTTTTGTGCAATTGGAAGCGATAATCGCCTCGGCAATTGCGTATTTGAATAACGACGATTTTACGTTCAATAATCTATATAAAATGTTGACGGACGGTACCGATGATATTAAAGTAAGTATAGAAGAGTTAAAGAAAAAACCGATTTTGGCAATGAAATATGTGTTTATAATAAGTCCCGGGAAAGTGCATGTGGATGATCTCAGACCCCTAAATGAAAGAATGAAAAAATTGGTAGGGTCATCTTCGTAGGATGTACATTGTCACAATTTAGGTAACCGTCTATAATGGCACCAACATACAAAGGTTATCAATGATGATGGGGATAAAAGGGCCGGGCAGGCCCGGCCCCTACGATTTGTTGGGCATGTTTTATATTATTCGTAGGGACAAGGCCTGCCTTGTCCGATTAATTGAAGAGGGGACAAAATGG
>JADHWG010000003.1 GCA_016783605.1 Candidatus Omnitrophota bacterium
GGTTTATCCGCCTGTTCCAACCATTTTCGGTAGGTGTCAATACTAAAAAAAATATTATCCATTTTATGCGTCTTTAATTATTTTAGGCACTTTAAAAAAATTGTCTTTTTTTGAAGGCGCGTTCTGTAACGCCTCTTCCGGCGGAATGGACTCTCCCAGAACATCTTCGCGAAATACATTCTTCATAGAAGAAAGTACATGTGTGGTAGGCAAAACATTCTCAACATCAACCTCATTTAACTGCTCAATATACCCCAATATCCCGGCAAGCTGATCCTTAAACGTAACGATCTCCCCGTCATCAAGCCGAAGACGAGAAAGATCAGCCACATAACGCACATCATCCTCAGTAATAGTTTTCCCAGCAATTTTCTTCTTTCTCATGATGGAGATACGATATCATAATAGTAGTTGTAAGTCAATATGGCGATTGGCTAAAGTCCTCTTTGAAAGTCCCCTTTAAAAAAGAAGATAGAGGATTTTTTCCGCCACTAACCTTGCAAGTTAGTGATGGAGTTCACACCCTACTGTCGACAATTTGTCGACAGTTCAGTACCACGATTCAGCCCCATACGTGTGTGGGGAACATATTTCAGTCCGTGACAAAATGTCACGACGTCACTTCCCTCCGCAGTTCATCTCACGCGTGTGGGGAACATCATCTTGTTGACGTCAACAAAATGATAAAAACCGGTTCATCCCCACGTGTGTGGGGAACATAACTTGGTGGTATGCCATACACACAAGAAGAACGGTTCATCCCCACGTGTGTGGGGAACATCATGTTTACGTTTGATACAATAGTGTATCCGGCGGTTCATCCCCACGTGTGTGGGGAACATTCCGTCAAGCGGCACGTCATAGTGAAACGTCTCGGTTCATCCCCACGTGTGTGGGGAACATACTTCTAATTTCGATTTAAAAGGCTCTGGATAAAATAGGGACGATAAAATAGGGACAGACACCATTTTTTGTTCATTGCTCAGACACCCCATAAAATGTGGTGTCTGTCCCTATTTTCCGAAAATTAAGATTTGTCAATCTGTCATCTTGTGGATTTTTAAGCTTGTACATGCGGCTATCGAATCGAAATCTTTATCTTTATGGAAAAGCAAGAGGTTATTTTCAATGGCTACCGCGGCAATAATGCCATCAACAGTTGTAGATACGGTTTTTCCCTTCCTTCTGCAGGCGCGGTAAATGTTTGCCGCCTGAATAAAATTATCCAGGTTGATTGTCCTTATGATGGGGAACTTGGTAAGATATGATTTTACAAGATCAAACATTTTTTCATCTTTAATCCCTTGAAGTATCTCAGTAAGGTTGATATCAATAAGACAAATATCCGCGTCTGCTTCAATAAGACGTTTTAATTCCTTAGCATGCGGAGAATGGGGATGATCAAAAAAATCTATCCATACGGAAGTATCAACTAAAATCAAGACCGTGCCTTTCTCATTTTGTCTAAGCTGCCTTCCCAGCAACCCGAACCCATCAGTTTCAGTATATTTTTTCTTTTTAATCTTCTGACGAATTCCTGCAGGGCATGATTGATTAGTTCCTTTTTTGTTTTGCAATCCGATATTTTCATGCCTTCTTTTACCAATTTGTCGTTTAGGTCAATGTTTGTGCGTGACATTTTGTCCACCTCCATACACAAATTATACCCCATTTTTGTGTATAAATCAAATGAAACTTAACTTTTATGTCAGAAAGTACCCACACGCTGGTCCGTCCCTACGAATATAAAAAATAGGGACAGACACCATTTTTTACCTGCCATTTCGTTATTTCCATTTGTCCAATATCTGCTGGACTTCATCTTTGACTTTCTCCCGCGCTTGCCAACGATCAACCCCCTTTGCTAACAACGAAACATACGATGTATGTTCATGCCGGATGCAAGCAATAACGGCCAATTTAATCGCCTCCTCATCAAAATTCTTCGCCCGCGCCGAACGACCAACTCGACCGCTATATTTAAGGCAAGCGTGTTCAGCAATTCTAATATCACTTTGAGCTGGACAATGAGAATAAAGTTTCCGTATTTGTTGTGCAAAACGTTTCACATATTGCCGGTCTATAACCAGCCGACGCTCTTTCGCGCGTTCTTTTTTACGCGAACGAACTTCACTATCAGCTAAACATTCCCGTTCAGCCAATATCAAAGCCTCTTCTTCCACAAGCAATCCTTGCCGCTCATACCGCCTTCTCGCGCGAGACCATTTTAAAACAATGGCCGACATTTTTGAGTATTTTCGGGAGCGGCGTGTTAGAGCCGCACTTCCGGAAGGTAAAAAAATAAGATGTTCCAAGTCCGCGCATGACAAACACAACGCTCCTTTGTCTCGTATAAGAGTAATCCACGCCCCGCACCCGAGATCTTCCTTACATTCATCGCAAACAGAATCTCTTCCCGAAATAAAGACCTTAATCTCGTCTTTTTCGTACATTTATTTCTCTTCCCCCCGAGCATAACCTTGCTATTACCGCGAATCAATTTCTGAAATATATCTTTTTCTTCGACGCACTTCCACCTCGGAACTGTCATTATAAATTGCCTCTGCTATTACGCGATTGGTAATGTCATCGATATGCGCACTCAATGTTTTATTTAATTCTTGAAATTCAGGGCAAAGCGTCCCGTCAACAAAACTTTTTGAAATCAACGTCATAATTGTTGTATGTTTTTGACCACTATAACGATATGTATCAATATCGTACCGTCGGCATAATGAAACAAAAAGCCGACGCGACCACATATCTCCAAAGCTGAATTTAAATTCAACAGGCGAATCAGTTTTTCGTATCTTTCGCAACCTGCCTCTGATTCGCTCCAACGCGTTCTTTGCCGCCTTCTTCTCGCCCTCAAAATTGGTTCCGGCAAACAACGCCTCAATCCGTCTTAGTTTGCCAATCAATGCTCTTTCCTCATCATAAGAGCTCGTTTTCTTTTCATTCATATTTCCATCTTCCTTGTCCGCGGAATTACCCGTGTTTTCCATAGAATCGTTTTTACACATACAACATTTCTTATATTTCTTCCCACTTCCGCAAGGACACGGAGCATTTCTGCTAATTTTTTCCATTATAACTTTCTCTCTATGTTAGCTAAAATTATCTCTAAGATTATCAACATAATTCCGTAAAGCAACAAAATGGGATCTGTTTTACATGGAAACCACATTTAGATCTTCATCTCTGACAATCCCAATTCATCAAGAACCCAATCAATATTAAGGTTTATGCTTTTTTGTCTATTCATTTTTTCAAGGCTATTTATATGCGATTTTATCAATTCAATTAATTTTGGACGCAACCCCGGTTCTTTTGCCGCTTGCCGGGGAGTTTTATTATCAATCATTGGAATATTTTCATCTATAAATTTCCTGTATTTGTTTTCATAAAACGCCTGCAGGATCTTCTCTTCTTCCTCTGGCGGCATAACTGCGCGCTTTTCTTTCTCTTCCGATATTTCATCAATAGGTTTATTTTTCAACTGTTTGGCAATATCAACAATTTTTTCCTGTTTCAAAACAACTAAAGAACCAAAATATCTTATGACCATTTTTTTCGCAAATTTGTATTTTCGTTTACTAAAAACTTCTATAACTAATTTGTCAGGACGAAAACAAACATTGGCTAAGGTCCCTACCCCCAGGCTCTCATCGTTATGATGAAAAGCGGGATGCATTTCCTTCTCAATAGCTTTAGATTCTCCCGTTCGTACCCAATCATAATATAACGTATCCGCGGGATCATCTTCTTCCGGATCTTTATCATTCCATCGAAATTCGGGATATTTCTCAAGAATCGCCCCTACTTCGCTTGCTTTCCCCTCTATGCCATAAGTGGCAACGCACTGATGTACGTCTATAGTATCCAACATTGCCTCGCGTTTTGTAAGCGCCAAATTTGTAATAAGCCGACAATATTTTCCAAAATTCTTTGATAAATGATCCTTTACTTTAAAACCCGCTCTTTTGGACTCTTTTCTGGTCTCCAAATTAATCGTATCCATAAATTCATTAAAAACAAAATCGGTAACTTCTATTCCGGAATGAGACATACGACTGAAATTGGGAAAATGGGTTAGCCAACTAAATATTTTTACAAACCGTACAGCATTGGAAGCTGTCGACCTGTCGAACATGATAAAAGGCTTCCGTTCAGGGTCAAACATATCAATACATTCCATTGCCTGATAATTAAGTATTTTCTGAACTTCAATAATTGTCACGCGCGAGGATTTAGAATACCGCATCATTACTTTCTCGTCATTATTCAATCCTTCCCAAGACTGAGATTCCCATTCATCAGCCAATGTTTTACCGTGATTATCCCGCTCTACAAAAAGAAGGTTGTATACCGCGGCTCCTGCCTCTACTACAAAAGATTCTTCAGATGGTATCTCTTCAAAAGACATCTCTTCCATCACCGCATTAAACCTAACTTTGCCATAATTGGAAATAACGCGTCTAATACATCTCCTAATCAGCCCGGCATCAACTTTAAGCCATAGATCATACCCTGTTGTACTAAAAGGAGAATGAACACAATCCGAACTGCATGTTATTTCTGAATTTCGTTTTCCCCCACAACACGCCGAACATATTACGCCTCCAATCCCACCACACGCACGTTTCGCTGTTTTTCCACAAATACCACACTTATTCTTTTCACTCATAACAAACCCCTCATCTACTTTTTGCATCAGTTACAACCCATTTTACAATATTTTTGCCATTTGGTGATAAAATTCTTTACCCTTTTTTGAACTCAAACCGCACGTTATTGCAACATTGCTAACCCCATATAGAATCATGCCGCCTTGTTCTTCAATTTAATCCGCGGCAGTATGTGTAAATTTTGCACATACTGAATCTTCATGCAACTCACCACTTTCAAAAATAGACAACAAAACATTCGGAACAGGCATACACCTCAACGAACACAAGCCTGTTCCCTACACACGTCCCATAATAGTTTGAAATGGGGCCCCATTTACCACCACCTGTCGCACTTCATCTTTAATTGTCTCCCTTTCTAACTAAAACTATTTCTAAGGTAATCAACATAATTTCGTGATACCGGACCTTCTTTCCATCCTCGTACGCTTCTGGTAAGTTGCCCAAAAACAGCCTCAAATTCAAGCTGGCTTAATGAACGCGTACCAAGAACAAACGCGGCTAACTGATATACCACATCGTGCATATCTCCGATGCTCCTACCATCCGGCCGTCTTCTTATGGCACTATAAATTCGTTCAAACTCATCATCCGTGATATCTCCTATGGAATCAGCCACACTAAGCGCGTTACTTTCAATCGTAAAAAATAGCGGCACATATTCTTCGGGATACCGTTCCATGCTTGGCGGCGCCTTACTCCCGCGAAACATACCTCGTAAAGAGTCTATATACCACTTACCGGTACGCCCTTCGGATTCCAAAATAACACACCGTCTATCTTGTATAGCTAACATTTTTTCGTTATTCATCGGAAAACCGACCTGTAATAGATCTAAAGAAAGTCGATTTTTCTTTACCGCAAACTCAAGCGAAGGAAATAAATCAAACACTTC
Source organism: Candidatus Omnitrophota bacterium (assembly GCA_016783605.1). Classification (GTDB taxonomy): domain Bacteria; phylum Omnitrophota; class Gorgyraeia; order Tantalellales; family Tantalellaceae; genus BS750m-G21. Next base: position 5,584 of record JADHWG010000003.1, read on the forward strand.
TTCCGCGTACCGCTTACTTTTCTTTTTTTTCCACCACATAAAAGAATCCTTTCATTAAAAATCAATCGAAAGCTATCCCTACTTTTATCCATTGGTTACTTTGTATTTATTCAATATCCTGTTCGTCCGTTCCATTTCACTCATAAGGAAACAAACAAAAGGACCATCCGAGTTTGTTTGCGCGTAATGTAAAACATCGTAATATTCCATCTTTCTCGCATTCTCGATTATGACAGGCGGATACTCGTATCGTAAACATTGAAGTATCATCAAAATTCGCCCAAGTCTACCGTTACCGTCCCCAAACGGATGAATAAGTTCAAAAGAAATATGAAAATCAGCGATATCTCTAATTGTCTTTTTTGAAAGATTCTTGTTCCAGTTATTCATTAAACCCGTCATCTCTTCCACTATATCGTCAGGGTGAGTCAAGGCAATCTCCAAACTTCTAATTACTCTTTCGTGTTTAGAATAATTCCCGGCATCTTTGTGAAGTCCCTGCATTAAGTTTTCATGTAGATGTTTAATGAAATCTTGATCTATGGAATCGGCGTGTTTTCCGGTAAAAATATTTCGAAGAACCGCCGCGTGATTTGTAACTTCAAGATGTTCCTTGAGGGTCTTATCATGTATTATTGCGCCGTCAAAAATTATCCCTTCCGTTTCTCTTTTTGTAAAAGTGGTTCCCTCAATAGATGTAGAGTTATACGTATGTTCGAGTAAAAATTCATTCTGCAAATCTTCATTCTCAGCAATGATTTTCCATATTCCTTTTACTTTGTACGAATCGGCTTTATTTACAACCCCTTTTAGATATCCCTCAGTAATTGCCGGGTATCCCACTATCTCCCGATAAAGTCTTTCAATGCCCTTCAATTTTCCGGGATGCGGCTTCGCGTGACCGTTAATCCACCGGCTTAAAGCCGCATAGGTTACCCCAAGCTTTTCCGCAAGTTTCGCTTGGGAAATCTCGCTAACTGCCAAAATATCCTTTAATTGTTCTATGTAGTTTTTGCTCATCATGCATAAAAGTATATCATAAACTATATGTTTGTCAAGTTTTAAAGGGCGAACACTTGGGTACACCCCTTGTATTGTCACAATTCGGGTAACGATATACACCCTCTACGTATTCAGAATCAACTATTGATTTTATAAAGGCACTATTCGTAAAGGTAAGGGCACGGCATGCCGTGCCCCTACGAAGTTGTTTTAAGAGAAGCGGCATTAAAAAGGAGATAATTGTTGTAGGTATAGTGCCCCACACACCTACGAGATGAAATTGGGTGTTCGAATAAAGAAAAGGGCGGACACTTGGATCCGCCCCTACGAATGTTTAAACAAAGTGATCAAAAAATCCGTAGAGGCACGGCATGCCGTGCCCTTAAATTAATACCAATTTGTTACCTGAATTGTGACAATATACATCCACAAATATTGGCTGTATTATACACTTTTTTCGACTGAATCGCTTAATTTCGCGTAATCCTTTAAGGAGAGGTTTTCGGCTCGGGCTTGGGGGGGGATATGGCACTTTTCCAGAATACCTTCCCAAATGTGTTTGTCAATTCCAAGAAAGTCCCGGGCGGATAAAGGATTTATGATCTTTTTTCTTCTCTGGGAAAAAGCCGTGCGAATGATCTTGAACATTAATTCTTTGTTTTGAACTTTCACGCTTGGATCTTTCAATATCTTAAGCTCTAAGAGACAAGATTCGACTTTTGGTTTGGGATAAAACGAATTTTTTTTGATTCTGAAAAATTTCGCGGGCGTAGTGTAAAACTGTACAAAACAGCTTAACGCGCCGTATGTTTTTGATCCGGGCGGCGCGATTATCCTGTTCGCCACTTCTTCCTGCAGAACCAGATAAAATTTATCCACAATTTGTCTTTGATCGATGATCTTGGCAATGAGAGGCGTCGTTATGTAGTATGGTATGTTGCCGTAAACAATTATTTTCTGCGTGTTATCCGTTAGCTTCGCAAGATCTATGTCTAAAATATCTCCTTGAACCAGTTTAATATTTTTTTCCGCGGCGAATATCGGTTTCATGATCCGCGAGACGCGATCATCTTTTTCAACCGCGACAAGCCGCCCGCATAAGGCCGCCAAAGAAAAGGACATAACTCCAAACCCCGCACCGACTTCAATAAGCGTAGTCTCTTTCTCAAGCGGTAAATGTTTTATGATCTTGTCTCGAACATTCTTATCAATTAAAAAATTCTGACCGAGTTTTTTGTTCGGAGAAAATCCATTTTCTTTCCACAATTGTTTAAGCTGAACTAAATCCATGTTTTATATATAAAATTGATGACAAATGACAAAATTCAAATGACAATTGAATAACAAAAATCAAAATACAAATGCCAAAACCTTAGAACTTCCCAAATCTACCTCGTAGATGAAATCGAAGAGAGCTGTTTTGAGCTTTGGTATTTTAATTTATCTTGTCATTTGAATTTTGTCATTTGACATTCTTATGGATAGCCCGAAGGGCTACCTTGATCGCCTGCTCCATCGATTCGGAATTTGCTATGCCTTTTCCGGCTATGTCGAATGCCGTCCCGTGATCGGGAGAGGTCCTCACAAATGGAAGCCCCAAAGTCATGTTAACGCCGCTGTCAAAATTTATCATTTTAAAGGGAGCAAGCGCCTGGTCATGATACATCGCCACCACAATATCTAATTCTTTCCGGTATGCTTTATAAAAAACTGTGTCCGCCGACATAGGAATGGTGATATTTTTATACACTCCCCGCGCTTCTTCCACGGCCGGCATTATGATACGCGCTTCTTCATCCCCTATTTTGCCGCCTTCGCCGGCGTGCGGATTCAGCGCGCTGACACCTATTTTAGGATCCTTCCGCGGACATATTATATTTCTATTTTCGATCACCTGAAAAAGCGTATCACGAATAAGCCGCTCATTTAATTTTTCGGCGACGTCTTTTAACGGGATATGCCGAGTAACCGGCACCACGCTGAAATTTTCCCCGACCATAACCATCGTTACCAAGTCTAAAGAATATGCCTCAGCGAGATATTCTGTATGCCCGATAAATCCTGGTTTTATCTCTGCGATCGCTTCCTTGCTGAGAGGCGCCGTTACCAAAACTTTTCGCGTTTTATCGGAGGAGTCTCGCATCAGGCTTATCGCCGAGTCCAAACAATCTAAAGTTTTTTTCGCGCCTTCGGCAGTCGGGATCCCGGTTTTAATGTTCGTTAACGGAGCCCCCGCGTCTAGAACATTTACGCGCGTCTCATCCAAAACAATTTCCGTTTGCCCGCCATCGTCAAGCTTTCGTACGGCAAGCTTTTTCTGAAAACCCAACTTCTTTGCCGCGTTGATAATGCACGATGCGTCCGCGATTATTATAAAAACGGCAAGATCCCTAATTAGGGAGCTTGCCATTGATCTTACGATAATTTCAGGACCGATCCCGGCGGGATCGCCCATGGTGATAAATACCTGCGGTTTACTTGTAGGCGATATACGCATTTTCTCTTTTTTCTTTAAGCCATTCAACCAAATTTTCTTCAAACCTTTTCATATACAACTGTTCTCTCAAGAAATCACTCACCTCGGAAAACGAAAGTGTTCTTGGTTTTTGGATTTCTTCGATCAGGAACACGTGAAAACCGATATGAGTTTCAATAGCGGCCGAAACTTCTCCCACTTTAGTGGAAAAGATAGCTTTTTCCATTTCTTCCAACACCTGTCCGCGTGAAACAAAACCCATGTCTCCACCTTCGGCGGCATACGGACCTTCCGAAGCTTCTTTCGCGAAATCCACAAAATTTCGTCCTCTTTTCAATTCTTCAATTATTCCATCGATCTTTGCTTTATCCATTTCACGGTCTTTTGTCTTACGGATCATTATGCTTCGAACTTTGACTTTATGCGCGGCCACGAATTTTTCCTTGTTCTTGTTGTATAAGTCTTTCAGTTCCACCGGAGACACAACGATCTTTTCGGAAATTTCTTGTTCAACAAAGGCTTGCGCGAGCATTTGCTCGCGAATTTCTTTGTTAAACTCGGTTAAATTTGTCCCTTTCGCGTTAAGCACCTGAAGGAACGTTTCCTCCGAATCATAATATGCCCTCACTTTACCTATACGACTTTGCAATTCTTCTTCGTCGATCTCCACTTCCGCGTCTTTCGCGAGACTGATCGTAAGTTTCGAATTTATAAGCTGTTCAAGAAGCGCGGCTCTAGCGGTTTCGAGTTGTCTTTCGAGTTCCTTGCCTTCATATGTGGTCATAAAATTTTTCTCGATCGGGACAAATATCCTGTCAAAATCACGCTGGGTCACAACCTCTTCGTTGACAACCACCAACACTTTATCCATAATTTCAGCGTGTGAAGAGTTCGCTAATCCTATAGAAAAACCCAACAAAACCGCCAGAGATACAAAACTTCTCAAACTTTTTCTTAAAATCATACTTCCCTCCGTTTAGTCATTCGATTCGTACAATCAAACCATACACGCAGAACCTCACGCTTGGGTCCGAATAATTATTTTTCCTTTCCATCGGTCGCGACATCCGCCGCGGACTCAGCCAAAATCTTTTCGTTTATTGAAATAGGCGTTTTACCTTTAAGCCTCTCTATCAATTCATTAAAAAGTTTTTTATGTTTCGTAACATAAAGCGTATGACGAATCTCCGTAGTTACTTCATCAATCGGTTTTAATTCCGGACTTTTGCGATCCGTCAGTTTTATTATATGATATCCCAATTTTGTTTTCACCACGTTGCTCACTTCCCCGATCTCAAGCGCGGCCGAGGCCGCCTCAAACTTCGGCATAAGCTGACCTTTCGCGAAATATCCGATGTCTCCCCCATTTTGAGCGGTCGGATCAAGGGATCGTTTTTTCGCCGTTTCGTTAAAATCCGCGCCTTTACGCAGTTCCGAAAGAATCCCTTTGGCAACAGAACGCGAAAACACCAAGATATGAGACGCCCTAAAAACTTCAGGTTCCAAATATTTGGACTGATTCGCGTAGTAAAAATTTACGATCTCTTCTTCTTCAATATCGATCACATCATCAATTTCGTCTTTTAATAATCTCGCCACCAAGATCTTTTTTCGCGCTTCTTCAATAACTTTCCTTACCTCTTTTTCAGAAGACACTTTCTTTCGCAGAGCTTCCTGATACAGCAAAGTATTGTTGACCAATTCGTCTAAGTATTCCTTTTTCCTCTTACGTATTATCTCTCTGTACTGTGCGGGAAGATTGGCGATCCTCTCATTAAAATCCGCCATAGTTATTTTTGAACTTCCGATCGAGGCTAAAACGGCGCTCTTCTGGGCCGTTTTCCTGCACCCGGCAAAAGCCAGCATGACGCATCCCGCAACACATAGACTTAAAAAAATGTATTTTTTATTCATATTGATGTCCTAAAATGATAAACTCTGGGCACAGTATATGATATCAGACTAAAAGCCCGTCTTCAAGAAATAATCGAAAAAAAAACGCGATCATCCTTTTTCTTTCTTTAGTCTTGTAATTTCGGTTTTTAGGAGGCGGCAGTAGAGGTCGAAGCCTACTTGGTCAATGAAGCCGCTTTGTTCAACGCCTAAGATATTGCCAGCTCCCCTCATTTCGAGGTCATGCATAGCTATTTTAAATCCGGAGCCGAGCTCTTGGTATTTTTTTATCGCGTGAAACCGTTTTTGCACTTCACCGGTTAGGGTGCTAAAGCTTTTGACCATCAGATACGCGTAAGCCTTGCGGTTAAATCTGCCTATCCTGCCGCGCAGTTGATATAGCCCTGCCAGTCCAAACCTCTCGGCGTTGTTTACAAGCATAGTGTTCGCGTTGGGGATATCGATCCCGGACTCAATGATCGTCGTACACACCAAAATATCAATTTCGCCTCTTATGAACTTTATCATGGTGCTTTCAAGCGTTTTAGAGCTCATCCGTCCGTGGCCGATCATTAGTCTCGCCTTAGGAACAAGTTTTTGTATTTCGGCCGCTTCTTTCGCGATAGTCTCAATTCTGTTATGGAGATAATAGACCTGTCCGCCTCTTTCCAATTCTTTTTCGATAGCCTCTCTTATCCGTCTTTTATCGTACTCCACAACTTTCGTTTCGATCGGCATTCGTTCCAAAGGCGGGGTTTCAATAACGGATATATCTTTTCCCCCCATAAGCGCGAGATATAAGGTTCTGGGTATAGGGGTCGCCGTTAAGGTCAGAACGTCTACGTTTATCCTCATCCTTTTTATCTTTTCCTTGTGGCTGACGCCAAACCGTTGTTCTTCGTCAACTATTAAAAGTCCGAGATCGTTAAACGCGATGTCAGGAGAAAGAAGCCGGTGCGTTCCGATCACTATATCAATTTTACCGCCGGATAACTCTTTTACTATATTTGCCTGTTCCGAATGCGTCCTGAATCGGTTCAGCATTCTGATCTCCACACCAAAGTTTTTCATACGTTTGGTAAAAGTATTCGTATGTTGTTCGGCGAGGATCGTGGTCGGAACAAGAAAAGCGACTTGTTTTCCGTTCATAACGGCTTTAAACGCGGCACGAAGCGCCACTTCCGTTTTGCCGTAACCGACATCTCCGCAAAGTAAACGATCCATCGGATGCGTGCGCTCCATATCGTCTTTAACTCGCACGGTTGCCTTAAGCTGGTCCGGAGTTTCTTTGTAAGGAAACTCCTCTTCCATGTCTTTTTGCCAATCGGTGTCTTTTTTAAAACCAAACCCCGAGGCGGTTTCTCTTCTTGCCTGATACGATAAAAAATCTTTGGCGACCGAAGCGGCGCCTGTCAGCGCTCGCTTTTTTGTGTTCTGCCACTTTTTGCCTTTCAGGCTGTTCAGTTTTGGGCGCATTCTGTGAAAAGAAACGTATCTCTGCAGTTTATCGAGATCATTCTCTTCGACATAAAGCTTGTCATTGTCTTTAAATTCAAGTTCAAAATACTCTTTTAGCTTGCCGCCGCGCCGTATCCCTCTCATCCCCAAATATTTGGCAACTCCGTAGTCGATATGAACGACATAATCTCCCGGTTCTATATCAACGAAAGAATTTATGGGATTCTCGGACAGCTCCGCAGAGATCAAGCTTTTAGTTACTTTTTTTCGCCGGAGAACTCCGACGGGAAGAATGATAACACCGTTATGCGGTGAAATGGTCTTATAAGAAACCGCGTCGATACTGTTTATCGACCGAACTTCTCCTCCGGAAAGATCCAACCGCACCGGATATTCAAAAGTTACGGGAAAAATGATGAGAATGTCTCCCACGGCGCTAAAGTCTCCTTGAGAGGAAACTTTACGGCATCTGGAATAGCCATATCCTAAAAGCGTCTCCATAACAGAGTCAAGATCCGTCTTCGCGTTTTTATAGAATTTGAGAGAATTAAACATTGTCATAGCATTTAGGGCACCCACAAGGGTTGCCCCTACCAAAATTCGTAGGGTGTATATTGTCACAATTCAGGTAACAAATTGATAGTGACGGAGACCACCCGACCATTTTGTCCCCTCGTCAATTAATCGGACAAGGCAGGCCTTGTCCCTACGAATGATATAAAACATGCCCAACAAATCGTAGGGGCCGGGCCTGCCCGGCCCTTTTATCCCCATCATCATTGATAACCTTTATATGTCGGTGCCATTATAAACGGTTACCTAAATTGTGACAATACGCGCCCTACGATTTGTTACCTGAATTGTGACAATATACAAGGAGCACCCACAAAGGGTGCTCTTTTCCCTACATTTTTTTCGGCAGAGTGATGTTTAGTAGATCCAAACCGTTCGCCAAAACAATGCGGACACATTCGACAAGATGAAGCCTCGCCTTGGATAACGCGTTATCATCACCTATAACCCTGCATTCGGTGTAGAATGAATGGAAGCATCTCGCGAGTTCGTTAAGATACACTATCACACGGTTCGGTTCTAACGTATCGGCGCTGGTTTTCGAGGCAAAAGGAAATTCGTTGAGTTTTCGCATTAATTTTTTTTCTTCTTTGGAAACCAGCAGATCAAGGTTCAGTTTCTGAAAAAACAAACAAGCTCGTTGAAAACGCCCGAATTTTTTTATACTGCAGATCCTGGCATGCGCGTATTGAATATAAAAAACAGGATTATCCGCGGATTCTTTTTTCGCAAGGTCGATATCCAAGTCAAGATGGCTGTCTAAACGCCTTGAAAGAAAAAAGAAACGCGTCACATCTTTTCCTATTTCATCGATGATCTCACGTAAGGAAATAAATTCTCCTTTTCGTGTCGACATTGACACATTTTTGCCTCCCCGGGTGAGAGTCACAAGCTGTACTATCAATATGTCAAGCGACGCGGCGTTATGTCCAAGCGCTTCAACCGCCGCGGTCATCCTTTTTATGTAACCGTGATGATCGGGTCCCAAAAGATCGATCAACCTTGAATATCCTCTTTCATACTTGTCCTTGTGATATGCCACATCGGGAGCCAAATATGTGTATGTTCCGTCACTTTTAGTAACAACTCTGTCCTTATCATCTCCAAGACGAGTCGACGCGAACCAAACGGCGCCGTCTTCCTCGTAGATATATCCCTTATTTTTCAGAAGTTTCAATACTTTTTCCACTCCCTGACATTTCTCAATGCTTTTTTGAGACGTCCATACATCAAACTTCACGCCAAAATCCGACAAGTCTTCCGTAATAAGTTTCATTATGTATTTGACGGCATATTTGCTGAAAAATTCATCAGTGTTTTTATCTTGGGCAAGAAGTTTTTCACCTTTTTCCGCTTTTATTTGCTTCGCTATGTCTATAATATAGTCGCCCATATACCCGTCTTCTGGCAAAGACTCGTTCTTCCCGAAAAGATTCAGGTACCGAGTTTTTACCGATTTACCTAAAAGATTTATTTGTCTTCCGTAATCATTGAGATAATATTCGTTGGTAACTGAAAAACCGTTGAAACGAAGGATTCGAGCGAGAGCGTCCCCGATAGCGGCCTGCCTTCCATGCGCTATAGTTAGAGGCCCGGTTGGATTGGCACTGACAAATTCCAAGTTAATTTTCTTACCGCCGCCATCGGAAGATCTTCCGAAATTGCATTTTTCCCGATAAATGGACAGTAAAAGCCGGCTGTAATATTCACGGGCAAATCTTAAATTAATAAACCCGCCAGTCAGATTAACGTCACCTATAAATTTGCCAAGTTCAGTTCCCTCGAGTATCGCACGGAAATTATCTACAACTTCCTTACCGATCTCCCCGGGAGACTTTTTCGCGTAACGGGCCAATTGCATGGGCGCGTTTGACGTTAAATCGCCGAATTTATGATCGCGAGTCACCTGGAACAACACTTCTACGTTTTCCGGAAAATTCGTATCTTCCGGCAGATGTTCTTTGAAATATTTCTTGCAGGCGGATAAAAGCGCTTCCGCTATTTTTTTAGAAATGTCTTTTTCAAACATGTGCTATCAAACCGCTCCCTCGGAGCATTAGACCAAAGCCGTTCCAACGCATAAAACCCCCTTATGCCTTTTGTAAAAAACATACGCCACTTTCGTCCTCATTATCCAACAAGATCCGGTGCGTACCTATTTTTATTACGGATTTAAGGGAGAAACACCACTTGAAGAGCAGTTCTTTTTGTATCGTTTTTGAAACGACCTTTATTCGAGCGGAAGAACTCACGCTATAGACAACATACCTCACACACACGATCCAATATCGCTCTCACATTCATGAGAGCGATATTGGACCCTTATATTGTCCTCGCGCAAGCCGCGTTACAAACCAAGCTTTATTCTAAACTCTCGTTTTTTTTGCGAAAATATCACAATATCGTCTATTTTCCCATAATTCTGTACATACCGGTGCCACAATCGGGACAAGATCCCTTCATTGCTTTTCTTCCGTTCTTCATAGTAACTTCTTTGGCGTCTTTCATCTCTTTTTTCGCTTTACATTTTACACAATATCCTTCTGCCATGCGTATTCCTCCTTTATTAGTAGTAAATAAGAACCAAACTTGCTTAAGTTTATCATACAGATACCAAATGTCAAGAATTTATGTGGGTTTATGGCGAATGGGGTCCATCATACATATTTGATTATTATCGATATTGAATTCAATATGGAACAACCAAATTTTTCGTTCCGATTACGTTGGGACCATTCACGTAAGGGCACATGCAATGTGCCACTTGTATATTGTCACAATTCGGGTAACGATATGCACTCCTTATTGGCGCTGTCGCACAATATTCCCAAAATGTCATCCTCCGGAACGCGGGGATCTATAATTCCAAGAAACACCATACAAACAGATCCCCGCGTTCCGGAGGATGACAGAAAAAGGTGTTTTGCGACAGCAACCTATTGTATTCAAAATCAACTATTGGTTTTGTAGGGGCACGGCATGCCGTGCCCCTACGTATTTCACATTAACTCCCAATTTGTTACCCGAATTGTGACAATGTACACCCTACGTATATAATCCTTTGTTTCGTATGTAGTCAACGACCTTTGGCGGGATATAAAAATCTATCGGCTCGTGGTGTTTAATCCTCTCACGTATCATTGTGGAGGAAATATCTATATCGGGAATCGTGATGCTCGTTAGATTGTCTTTTATGTAATCATTAATGGGACGGGCAGGTCCGGCCCCTACGGGAACACCGGGACGATTTGCTACAACAAAAGTTGTAAACCGTAAAATCTTTTTGAAATCTTTCCATAATGAAAGGTTGTCCCCCGAATCCTCTCCGGCAAGAAAAAAAAGCTCGGCGTATTCTCCATACTTCGTTTTCAAATGTTTTATCGTTTCAATCGAATAAGAGAACCCATTTTTATCTATTTCATACGTTGAGATCTCAAATCTCCCATATCCTTCCAAAGCCAAACGAACCATATTCAATCGATCCGCGGGAGCAATATCTCCTTCGATCGTTTTGTGCGGAGGAAGACCGGTTGGAATAAAAACAACTTTATCCAATCCCAACTGATGCAAACACTCATCCGCCAAAATCAAATGACCAAGATGTATAGGATTAAACGTCCCGCCCAAAACCCCTATTTTCATAAAATATCCTTAACTTACAGGTTACAGGGTTCAGGTTACACGTTTCAGGTTTCCCGCCGTAGGCGGGTCCGCCTACGGCGGAAAAACCTGCAACCTGCAACCTGCAACCTGCAACCTGTAACCTTACGTACCGCCTACCTCTCCCGTATCTGCCCCGTACCGTGGACAACATATTTGTAGCTGCAGAGTTCTTCGAGCCCCATAGGACCTCTGGCGTGTATTTTATCCGTTGAAATGCCTATTTCGGCGCCTTTTCCGAACTCGCCTCCATCTGTAAATCTTGTGGACGCGTTAACATACACGACTGCGGAATCGACTTCCCGCAGAAATTTATCGGCGTTTTTTTTGTTTTTCGTCACGACCGCGTCGGAATGACGCGATCCAAACCTGGATATATGCTCGATCGCCTCCTCCGGAGAATCCACAATTCGCACATTAAGAACAAGATCCAGCCATTCGGTCGCAAAATCTTTTTCTGTCGCCTTTTCAGCTTCCTCGCCTAAAATTTTTATGGTTTTTTCGCATCCCTTTATTTTAACTCCGGATCTTATTAATTTTTCGGCAAGCTTAGGCAAAAATTCTCCGGCGCAAGCGTTATGCACAAGCAGAGTTTCCATCGCGTTACAAACACCAGGTCTTTCGATCTTGGCGTTTAAACATATTTCTTCCGCCATATCAAGATCGCTTTCAGAGTCGACATACACATGGCAAATACCTTTATAGTGTTTTATTACGGGGATCGTACTTTTGGAAACAACTTCACGGATCAAGTCTTCTCCGCCTCTAGGCATGATGAGATCAATTTTTCCGTCTGCCGTAAGCATTGCCCCGACTAACAAGCGTGATGTATCTTCAATAAGACCGAACGCGCCTTCTTTTACCCCGTTATCTTCAGCCGCTTTTTTCAGCGCGTCAAAAATGGCCTTATTCGAATTTATGGCGCAAGATCCGCCGCGCAAAATGGCGGCGTTGCCCGATTTAAAGCAAAGCGCGATACATTCGGCGGTTACATTCGGTCGTGATTCGTAAATTATGCCGATGACGCCTATCGGCACACGGACTTTTTCGATAACAAGTCCGTTGGGCCGCGTTTTTTTTTCGATCACTTCTCCCACAGGATCATCCAGATCGGCAACCTCTTTTATCATCTGGACCATTCCATCAATTCTTTTATCATCAAGCCTCAGTCTCTCAATGAACGCTTTATTTTTGTTATCCTTCTTCGCGGCGGCAATATCTTTATCGTTCGCCTTTTTGATCTCCTCGCGCCGTGCGAATATGCTATCAGCCATGCAGGTCAATACAATGTTCTTTTGTTTCGTGGACATAACCGACAACTGCTTCTCGGCTGAACCGGCGGAAATCGCCATTTCATCAATTTTTTTTACCGCGTCCATTTTTCTCCTTATTTCATTGTAGGGAGAGGCTTGCCTGTCCCCTATATCAACCCAAGATCACAAGATTATCCCGATGGATCACCTCATCATAATCTTTGTATCCGAGCTGTTTTTTGATAACAGCGGTTTTTTTGCCTTTGATCTTTTGTATCTCACCGGAGGCGTAATTCGAAAGTCCTCTTGCCAAAGCTTTGCCCGACTCTGACAAAATCTCGAGCACGTCTCCTTTGGAAAACTTCCCGGATACGTTACAAATTCCGCTCGGCAGGAGGCTTTTTTTATCTTTTACCAAAGCTTTTTCCGCGCCTTTGTCTACAACAAGCTTTCCCTTGGGTTTCATACTGAAAGCTATCCAGCGTTTCCGAGCGGTTAAAGTTCTGCCCGCGGCAACAAAATGTGTACCAATCTCTTTTTTTTCAAGAACAATATCTTTTATCACGTTTTTTTTTCGCCCATCGGCAATAACACATTCTATTCCCGAATGAACCGCACTTTTTACGGCATCAAGCTTAGTGACCATTCCGCCTGTGCTTTCCTCACAAGCCTTATCCCCACAGAAGGCTTTTAAACGATCGATATCGACCGCGTTCTCAACCTTTTTTACCACTTCCGACTTTTTATCATAGACACCTTCAACGTCGGTAAGGATGACCAACATTTCCGAATCCGTAAGGTCGGCAACAAGCCCGGACAGTCTGTCATTATCTCCACATTTCATTTCTTCCGTCGAAACCGAATCATTTTCGTTGATGATCGGAACAGATCCAAACTTAAAAAGCGCGTTAACCGTATACCTTATGTTTAAAAATCTTCGGCGCGAATTAAAATCTTCTTGAGTGAGAAGGACTTGACCGGCAAAATGTCCTTTTTTCGCGAGATATTTGTTATACATATCCATCAAATGGTTCTGCCCGATACTCGCCACCGCTTGCAATTCAGAAAGCGAACGCTCCTTTTTTCGAATCTCCAAAAGTCCCAAACCGGCGCCGATCGCTCCGGATGAAACCACAACAACTTCAATTTTCGAATCCATAAGAGCGGAGATCTGTTCTGAGAGATCTTTAATAATTCCTTGATCTATCTTATTATCCTTGTCCGTCAGAACTCTCGTACCAATCTTGATCGTTATTCTCTTCGGTTTTCTTTTTGACATTTTTTATTTCTCCATAAATTGCGGTGATCAATTCTTTTGTTCCCTCACCCGTTAGTGCCGAGATCTCCCAGATCTTGACATCAATAGACTTTCTGAGTTTTTTCAAATTTTCCGCCGCGCCGGTCGTATCCATTTTATTCGCGACAACAACTCTAGGTTTTTCGTATACGTTCTGATCGTATAGTTTAAGTTCTTCTTCCAATTGCAGATAATTTTTTACCGGATCCGATCCATCGATCGGCGCGATGTCAACCACATGCACCAGAACGCGGGTTCTTTCAATATGACGAAGAAACCTGTCTCCCAATCCGCGACCGGCATGGGCACCTTCAATGAGACCCGGCATATCGGCGATCACAAAACTATCGTCAAAAAACTTTACAACTCCCAATTTTGGTGTTTTTGTGGTGAAAGGATATGAAGCAATTTTGGAATGCGCGCTTGAAATTTTTGAAATTAGTGTGGATTTTCCGGCATTCGGGAACCCGATAAGACCGGCGTCACTTGCGAGTTTGAGTTCCAGCAGTAATGTTTTTGTTTCTGGTTCTTTCCCAACTGTCGCGGGAAGACCTTTCGCGTTACCAAGCCCTCCGGCGCCGCCTTTGGCGGCTATCACTTCTTCTCCAGCGAAAGAAAGATCCCGTATAACAAGATCATCTTCAGCGTCTCGAACAATCGTTCCGATCGGCACTTTCAAAACAAGATCCTTCCCGCGTCTGCCGAATTTCTTATTGGAACCGCCATGTTTGCCGCTTCCGGCAGAATGATGCTGGTTATATCGAAATTTTAAAAGCGTGTTAAGATTCTCGTCACTCTTTACGATAACATCGCCGCCTGAACCGCCATCGCCGCCGTCCGGAATACCTCGTCTATGGAACAGATCTTTGTACAGACTCTGGCACCCCTTTCCGCCTCTACCGCCAGAAACATAAATTTTTGCCTGATCAATAAGCATTTTAACCGGAAATAATACTCACAACTCGTTTCCCGGAGAAAGAAACCATGCCGCCTATTTTCGCGAACAATGTATCGTCTTTTCCTTTACCTACGTTCATTCCCGGCTTATAACGAGTCCCTCTTTGCCTTATGATGATGCTTCCCGCGCTTACGGTTTGTCCGCCGAAACATTTGACCCCCAATCTCTGAGCATTTGAATCGCGACCGTTACGAGAAGACCCCTGTCCTTTTTTATGTGCCATAATTTTACCTCATTTATTTAATCGTATATAGTATATCGTATATCGCAAGAGCCCCCAATTCCACCTTGTAGGTGGAATTGGGGAATGTACAGACCAACTGGCTAACTGAAATGTATATCTCTAATTTTAAGTTCCGTAACGTCTTGCCGGTGCCCTTTTTTAGACTGTGAACTTTTTCTGTCACGATATTTGAAAACCGTAACTTTTTTTAAACGTTTATCCCGAACTATCTCGCATTCCACATAAGCACCCTTCACATATGGCTGACCTACAAGATACGACGACGCCTTTTTACCGAATAAGACCTTATCGATCTTAATTGTTTTCTTTTTTTGGTCATTTATCCGGTTAACCGTGATCGTATCATTTTTTTCCACACGAAATTGTGACCCTAAAACATCAATTATTGCGTACATTTTTTACCCCTCTTCTAATAAGCACAGATAGCGCGCCTTCTCGGGGCGCAAACCGATACTGTCACGTAACCTCTTGCAGAGCAAAAGCTTACATCAATAACGCCAACTCCTTCGCCACCAAATACCGAATAATACTATCAGATACCCCACACATTGTCAAGACCAAACGTTACCAGCCGATCGTAGGGTGTTTATCAATTGTTCCAACTGACCAGCCTGAAGCTGTTTTCACCATCCGGACCCATTAGATCCTCCGGTAATATGTGAACGTAATTATAGTCGATTAGAGTCAAAACGTTCCACATTCGAATATCTCTGCCCGCCAGCATAGTTCCGTTAATGTCAATTTCAGCCCCAGCTTGGATGCTTTTAATGTCTTGAGAGGCATAAACCAGCGCCTCACCAACCGAAAGCTCTCCCCTGATCCTTATGTCTCCATTCACCGCCAAAATAACATTTTTGTTTCCGGTTTTGTTTTGAGAAAGCGCGCCCGAAATAGCTATACTGTCAGCAATAATGCCACCGTTCAGTGTGCAATTTCCGGTAAAAACCGCGTCTCCATCAATATAAACGATACCGTTTCCCGGAGACAAGCTCGCGGAATTGAACGTTTGATTTCCACTGTAATAATCGCCGGAGTCTGTCGCGGCCTGCAGATAAGATGCTTTTAAATAATCTAAAGAAGGAAATGTTATTCGATTCTCTCCCTCATAGATCGTCGCGGCATCATCATTCGCTCCGTTGATATACGCGTTGTTATCCAGCATATCCCAGCTTCCTGTATGAAGTCTCATTCCTTCTTTAACAATACCGGTCGCGGAAACGTCTCCGGTAATCGTCAACTCAGCAAAAACCGGTCCGGCTTTTAGGTATACGTTGTTATTCGCGTGGATGTCTCCGACGATCGTCGCGTTCGCTACGAGTGCATTGATCCGTATATCATTTCCGGCGCCTGAGAAATAATCCAACGCAGTCGGGGTGTTATCGGAAATTTCCGCGGAAACGATTTCTGAAATTCCATTCACCGTTCCAGTCGAAATTACCAGATGTCTGCTTCCGACTTGTGAAAAAACAACGCTATAGGATCCGATGTCGAGCGCTCCCGAAAAATCCGCACGCGCGGCGAAGCCATCGTTCTGTATATTTGAAAGCGCGTGATTTATTCCGGCTTCGGCCATGAACCGCGACTGTTCCTTCTCTCTCACGCGTTCAATTAGTCTCGCATCCTGCTGTACCATTGAAGAAAGCGGAAGCACACTCAAAACCATAAGCGCTAAAAAACCCAACACCATGGCTAAAACCATACCCTTACGATTTTTTTTTGTTTTAGAACTTACCTCATTCTTCATAACTACTTTCCTGTATTTCTCGGTTCGATCTCGACGTAATTTTCCTCCGAGACCACAACTTCCTTAACTTCTTCCGAAACGCTTACGTGAACACTCAACACTTTTATCAATTCCGTTCCGTCAATGGTAATTTTGGCCTGACCGTAATCGTTTTTCTTCGCGATATCGGCAGTTATCGTACATATTCGGTCTTCCCCCGGCCAATCTATTGCCACGTCATCCACCCACGGAGAAGATGTTTTTGTAATGTATGGCAGAGAGCCTGTTTCGGGAAAATCATAAGGAAAAGCCAACCCTATTTGAGCCGTAATATAATCCGCGTAGCTTAAAGTACTCCCCGCGCTTTCCCAAAATGGTTCGGTAGCGAGATCCATAAAAAATTGAACATACCTCCCGCTTCCTATGGATAACGCGTGCGGATTGGACGCGTTGCCGGAAACGGCATCCCAATCCGTCGCGCCGGTCATATAAAGACTGCCCGACGAACGTGCTTTTGCCTCGATATTTGTCCCAACCGGACGATTTTCAGACCATCCCAATTGTTTGTACGCGGGAGAGTCCAACGATGTATCGAAAACCTGCGACTCTACTTGACCGGTCTTTTTTCCGGTATCGATACTTGCCGTAACAAAAACATCGGTTGATACATCCGGCGCGTATGTTCCGCCCCACACCGGAGTTCCGGCGGCATTTTCTATTCCCGCGCCCGTAAGATAATATGCCTGTGTATCCGCCGATTGCCAATACGAACACTCTGCCTGACTTACATCGGAAATGTAAAAGCTGATAAAATAATCCGTGTCTTGCCCCGCTCCATCTCTCACAACCAAAGGAAAAGCCGTCCATTCACTCCAAGCTTCCCCGTTTTGCGGCTGGGCGGAAGAAATAACAATATCCGGAACAATATTTCCCGTGCCGGGATCTTTAAAGAAAAGTTGTTGATGACGATGACATTCTTGAATCGTTTTAGCTGCCGGCGAGTCGTTTTCAAGTCCGTCATAAACCTCTGCCGCGGCATCATTACTTTTTCTCGTGATATATGCTTTTTCTATTCGCAGAGTCCCGGAGCTTGCCGATTTAAAACTCGCGCGGATAATATCCACCTGATCATCCGGCTCATCCGGATCAATGTCTATACACGAATGATCAATAACCGTCCTAACAACTACCGCCGCCGGAGGCGCCGATAGAGGATCCACCGGATTTACGTACCCGTCATGTCCCGCTTGCGCGGCGTCTCCCGTCGCCGTGTCCGCGAACCATGTTATCTCGCCCGACTCTTCTCCTTCCGGAACATCCAATCCGACACGCGCTTCTTCTCCGGTACGCTCGGTGTTATTTAACGAAGCGCTGTTAAACGCGGATTCTCGCCAAAGGTCATAATAATCCACAATTTCCATATAACTGCCGACTCCGCCGGAGGCCAGTTCCAAATAATTGTTGTTATTCCACATGGAGTCGTATATTCTCCCCGCCGTTCCTCCATTCGCAGTGAAAGCTCCGGCAGGTGCGAACAAAGAATCATAATATTCCATCTCTCTCACGCTTCCGGAAGGTTCTATCCTTATGTTGTCAACTCCAAGATCATAACCGCTTGATGCCGCATTTTTTCCCGTCACTTCCAACCGTATGGTATGATCTCCCGGAGATAAACGAGCCCATCCGAACACAACTTGATTCGCCTTTACTGCAGTAGCGGACACATCATAAAAATCGATCACCGGAGCCAATGAAGAAATTTCAAAAACATCCACGTTTTTCAAAAACTCCGTATCGGTATAACTTCCGCCCGAACCGGAGGAAACAACAGCCGCCATCTGGACATATCTTTGAACGTCTGTTTTTGAATTATCTCGACTATTAAAAACCGTACGTCTGAGTGTATATTGAGTCCCTTCTGCCGGGAACAAATGGTAGATAACCGTTTTGTCCCAATCGATCTTGCCGTTCGCATTAAGCGTAAAAAAACCATTTCCGTCAAGATCCGCCACCGGCATACTTATTGCCGTATAAGGTTCACCGCCTGAGGGATAAAATGATATATGCGTAAGACTGGAAAGCCGCAAGTCATTTTTTATCGTCTCAAGAGCTTTAACCAGATCCGTTCTTAAACCGGTTCTAACCCGTTCACCGGCCCAAGTTCTGTACGTAAACACCCAGATCGACAAAACGGCGGCGATCACCATGATCGAGATCAGGGCGGCAAACACCACTTCCGACAAAGTGAACCCTTTTTTTTGTTTTAGCAACTTCAACATAATTTATCTCCCAAAACAACCTCGTAGTAGGGGCACATACACTGTGCCCCTAAGTAACATCCGAAAATAATGTTTCCATTATGACAGGATCTCCCAACAAAGTCATCTCACCGGTTTCGGGATCCAAAAGACTTCCGTCCATATTTATCTTCATTCTTTTAACTGTAACTTTTATTTTTGTGAGATTAGCGTTGCCGCTAAAATTTGGAGTGATTTCAGTTGAGCGTAAATATCTTCCGTCCGCGTCAATATTGCCGTCGATGCCGACACGCACGTCCGACTCTACCGCTGTGGATATATCGGAAAAACTTAATCTTTTCAAAACATCGATCCGCCTTTGAGCAAGATATGAAGCAGTATAGATCGTATCTATTCGTCTTGAGAATACGGCGCTCTGAGTGGCCACAACTCCCATTGACACCGCGGCGATAAGAACCAACGCAGCGGCCGTAATAACTTCAACTAAAGTCATCCCTTTTTGATCGTCAAAAAATAGACGCATAGATTTTTCTCCGCGTAAATCTTTAGAGGGCGAATGATTATTCGCCCCTTGTATATTGTCACAATTCAGGTAACAAATCGATAGTGACCGGGACCACCCGACCATTTTGTCCCCTCGTCAATTAATCGGACAAGGCAGGCCTTGTCCCTACGAATATATA
This sequence comes from Candidatus Omnitrophota bacterium, assembly GCA_016783605.1. GTDB lineage: Bacteria > Omnitrophota > Gorgyraeia > Tantalellales > Tantalellaceae > BS750m-G21. Next base: position 25,062 of record JADHWG010000003.1, read on the forward strand.
TATAACATGCCCAACAAATCGTAGGGGCCGGGCCTGCCCGGCCCTTTTATCCCCATCATCATTGATAACCTTTATATGTTGGTGCCATTATAAACGGTTACCTCAATTATGACAATATACACCCTACCGTATAAATCATTAGAGGGCGAATGATTATTCGCCTCTTGATATTGTCACAATTCAGGTAACAAATCGATAGTGACCGGGACCACCCGACCATTTTGTCCCCTCGTCAATTAATCGGACAAGGCAGGCCTTCCCTACGAATAATATAAAACATACCACAACAAATCGTACGAATAATATAGAACATGACACAACAAATCGTAGGGGCCGGGCCTGCCCGGCCCTTTTATCCCCATCATCATTGATAACCTTTATATGTTGGTGCCATTATAGACGGTTATCTGAATTGTGACAATATTCACCCTACCGTTCTTCTATTATCACTTCCTCTATATGTAACGACGAATCTTCGTTGAGCTCAATTTTACAGCGATATTTGCGTTGAATTCCGCTCAATATTCTTGCCTGTTCTGAGACAAACGCCGTATTTACGTCGGGATGCGAATTGATTTTTATTTGTTTTATTTTTTTTCCGCTTTCGATGAGACGTCTTTCGATCTTTCGAGCGACATCGATCGCTATGGTCTCCACGCTTTTTATCTTACCCGTTCCGGCGCAATAAGGACACTCCACGCGAGAGGCGCCTTCCAAACTTTTCCGGCGCCTTTGACGCGTCATCTCCACTACACCAAACTGAGAAATGGTTCGTAAATTTATCCGCGCTTTATCCTCCTGCATCTCCCGCTGAAGAAGATGAAAAACTTGATCCCGATGTTCTTTTGTGTCCATATCGATAAAATCAATAATAATGATGCCGCCTATATCCCTCAACATAAGCTGTCTCGGAATTTCTTTCGCGGCCTCCATGTTCGTTTTAAAAGCGGTTTCTTCCAAACTCTTTTTCCCAACGAAACTACCCGTATTTACGTCTATTACGACCACACCTTCGGTCTGTTCTATGATAAGATAGCCGCCGCTTTTAAGCGCGATCTTTTTCTCAAAGATTTCGTCGATTTTCTTGTCCAAATTATATTTCTGGAACAAAGGCACTCGCCCTTTATATAACTTCACTTTTTTCTTCAAGGACGGCATGAAGGCTTTAAGAAACTTAATAATTCTCACATATTCTTCGTCCGAATCGACAATAAGCTGTGATACGTCTTCAGTAAAAATGTCTCTTATCATGCGAAGTACGATACCGTATTCCTCATATATTTTTAGCGGCGGTTTTTGTTTCTCGGCTCTTGTCTTGATCCGTTCCCATAAATTGATCAAATATTTCAGTTCGTTTTTTAATTCTTTCTCGGTTCTATTTTCCGCGACAGTTCTTACGATACAACCCACCTTATCCAGGATATTCATCTTGGTCAATACTTCACGTATTCTTTTTCTCTCGTTCCTATCGGTTATCCGTCTGGATATCCCAATATTCCGATCATAAGGAGTCAATACAAGATACCGTCCGGGAAGACTCACATATGTGGTAAGTCTGGAACCTTTTGTCCCCATCGCCTCCTTAACAACCTGCGCGATAACTTCTTCTCCGGATTTCAAAATATCTTTGATCTTTGTTCCGTTCTTTTTTCTTTTAGGCTTGAACGCGGGGTCGTCGTCGTCCGACAACATTTCCTTAAGAACGGAACTCTTGTCTATAACATCACTGACATGAAGAAATCCGTTCTTTTTGAGCCCTATGTCAACAAACACGGCTTCTATTCCCGGAAGAACCGATTTTATCCGTCCCTTATAGATGCTTCCCGCGTAATGTTCTTTGCTTTCTCTTTCCATAAAGAAATCGGAAAGTTCTCCTTTATCCAATATCGCGATCCGTTTCTCTACGGGACCTATGTTCACCAATATCGTTCTTCCGCTTTTGGTTTCCGCGGAAACACTTTTTTTTTGTCTTCTGACTATCATTTCACATTATCCTTTCCTATTTCGTTGACAGTTGGCTTGTCAGTTCGTTGATAGTTGTAAGTCTAACGAACTCTTTAACGAACCAATTGAATCCCTTTGGGGAGTTTGCTGTTGATCGTTTTAATAACGTCGTTTCTCGCCACCTCATGTGTAAGCCATATCGACATTTCTTCCTGTTCACTTGATCTTCCCAATTTTAGGGCTTTCGGTATGCTTATTTTTACTCTCGGAGAAAACCCTTTTGTCAAAACAAACGGCATGGCGCTCCGACGAATGGCTCTACGAAACATCAGCATAAGATCGAGATGAGAAATATAAACCATATCTCCGGTCTTTTTAAAAACAATGTCATACTTTATCATCGTACTCTACGCGCATCAAAGTTGATTTCTTTTTGGGATACATCCGAAAAAAATCTGCGGCATCTCGCCAAACAACGGAGAGGATTTTGGGAAGACCGAACTTTATGAATAAAACCCGTATTCTGTCGATCAATAAAAAATTTTTACACAAACCAAAAACTCGTTTTTTCGATCTTGCCCTTTTATCCGTCACATTTTTCTTTTTCCGTTTTACCTTTTCTAAAATCCATCAACGGTTTCCGCTCTTTATCCTCCTCCTTTTTTTTCTTGGGATTCACGCTAACTTCGGCGGTTTTCTTTGAGATCTTCAATTCGCCCTTGTTTATGACAACTTCATTCTCATTTTTGCCCCTAACACTTTTGCCGTAATACTGTTCATATTTTTCCTGAGTTTCCGAATCTATTATGGATTCTTCGCCGTCTTTTATAATGTGTACGGTAACAAAAAACACAACCTCCGATTTGTTCACATTATCCTGCTTATATTTCACCAACCCTCCGACTATCGGAACATCTCCCAAAAGATCACCGAGAAACGGTACTTTATGATCCTCTTTCGCTTTCGTTTCACTGATAAGCCCCCCGATAAATATCGTTTCTCCGTCTTTGACCAACACCTGGGTATCCGCTTCTCTTAAGTCGAACGCCATCGCCACAGTATTCGTACTGCCGCTGACGGATAATTCTTCGAACGTGAGAGAACTCGATACCTGCGGCCGAAGATTGACTATTATCTCGTCTTTTTCATTGATGTGAGGAGTAACATTAAGAATAACTCCAACTTCGCGAGGATCCTCTTCAAATTCCACCGTAACAACCGACGCGTCTTCGGTTGTTTTCTGTTGTTTTTGAAGATAAATGTTGGTGACGACTTTTATAACGGCGGGCTGATTGTTAAGCGTGGTTATGTGCGGACTTGAAAGGATCGTAGTATCGTCTCTGTTATTTATCATTCTCAGCGTCGCGGAAAACTGCGAAAAATCAAGCGTTCCAAAAGAAAATAAGTTCGCGGTATTTGTGGCTGTCGTAAACGTGGTAGGATTGATCATCTGCCCCACCGCGCTAAACGCGTCCACGATCGGCATATTGCCTTTTCCCGAAAGACCCGTGGAATTCAAAGTCGTTGCCGGATAATAATTGGTTTGTTTCGACGGCAGAAAATTCAACGAACCGTCATTTCTAAAAGGAAGCGTTGTGGGACGGCTGGCTCCCGTGGCGGAAACAACCGCATTCCAGTCAATGCCGAACTGATCATCTTTATCCAGCGTCACCTCTATCACTTTCGCGTCAAGCATGATCTGCGGGGTTTTTTTATCTATTTTAGCAAGCATTTCTTTGATAATTCCAACTCTCGCCGGGATCGCCGTAACCACGATCGAATTAACATTCGGAAGAAAAGTCGCCCTTTCACCTATCTTCGGAGAAATTACGGAATTTACGGCTTTCATAAGCTGCGATATATTACGATCCGTTCCCACTTCATCATCATCCGAGCTCAAGCTCATAATATCTTCCGTGTTTTGTATGATGTAATTCAACGGTATCACCACTGTTACCGGCTCCTCCTCCTGAAGACTACTTTTCGGCATAACTCGTATTATACCCTTCTCGTCATCCCTCGAATACGCGTAGTTATAATTGCGTGTAACGATATCAAGCGCGACTTCCCAGGGTTTATCCCTGAGCCGCATCGTAACCGTCCCTTCCACCCCTGGCGACGGAACGATATCCACACCGCTCACTTCCGAAAGATAGCGCAAAACCGTCTGAATCTCCACGTCCTTAAAATTCACCGTCACGTTTCCCTGTTTCGGCAATGACGCGGAAACATCGGACTTGATCGGCTCCGGCGCGCTGAACGTTTTTGCCGACGCGGCAGGTGTTTGCATTTGCGCGAAAGCGCCAACCGGCACCAGAACGATCGCGACAAAAATCGCCGCAATACACACGCCGACACCTCTTGAAAACCTTCTTATTCTGCGCGTATCCATCCCTTTTATCTCCCTTTTAGTAAGTGCTCATAAAACCGTTTTTTAATTTTCTTCGTAAAGTTCCAACTCATGCGTCCGACCGTTTATTTCTATCATAGCGTTATTTTCACCGACCGATTTGATCAAAACCTGATCAATAGTTTCGCCCGCGGAGATAACCTCTCCGTTTATAACGGCACTTCGCGTCCCGTCAGGATTAATAACCACACCTTGCAGAAAAACATCGTCAACGGAAAGAATATTCCATGCCCCTCTTATGGCGGTGTTTTTTGGGGCAACACCTATGAGCGGAACAAAAGGATCCCTTCTCCCTCCCGAATCATATCCGATCGCAGACTTTTCCTCGCTTTGCACCGCCGGTGCGAAGCTCAAGAATATCGTGAACAAGATCACCATAGCGGCAGCACAAATATGTTTTCTATCCCGCAACATAAACATAGGTCTTCAACTTTATCGTTATGTCGTGTTTTCTTGGATCTTTGACGTCACTCTTGATGAGCAGATCTTCTATCGTCACAAAACGTTTGCTTCCTTCCAGATTGCCGATAAAACTCGCGAGTTCATGATATCCGCTTTCGGCGGTTATCTCTATCGGAACTTCCTTGTAATATTCCCCTGCTTTTTCGATATCTTTCGGCTCTTTAGGAGTTATGCTTAGTATTTTAACGCCTGAGGTCTTCGCCGTTAACGACAATTCCTCAATAAACTCCGGAAGTTCCTTTTGCTCGGGAAGCCCGACCGAATAACCGTTTATCTCCGTTGTCAATTTCTCAAATTTCTTCGTTAAAACATCTATCCTGCCGATACGACTGTCCACTAATTCTATCTTCGCTTTCAGATCTTTTATTTCGATGGAGGTTTTTCCCAAAAAAACCAGTTTCGGAATAACGGCAGAGATCAGATATACAAACAAGATAATTCCGGCGATTGCCAAGATCATATATCCGCGATATTCTTTCGCCGTAAAAAGTTTTTTTATCCGATCCGGAATAAATTTTTCAATTTTTCCCAATCCATCGGCTATACTCGCTCTGAAATCGCGTTTATTTTCTTCCATACATTATCCAATATCGTTTATGAAACCGCGCCGCCTTCTTCCTCTTTAAAATCGCAACGCAACTTGAACCGCATAACTTCTTCTCCGGAAAAATCGCGTTTATTAATGTTCTTCAGTTCGATCGTTTCCGAAAAATCGGAAAATACTTTTATTCCCTCCAAATTGCTGATGAATTTCGCGACAAGCAGTGTCGCTTGTTCATTCTTCCCGATGGCATACCCTTCAATTTCAAGAAACCCTTTATTCCCCGAGACTGACTGTCTTGCCGACTTTAGATCCAACCTCTCTATCCAGATATTCGGGTTTACCGCCTTACTTAATCCTTCGAGCAGCTTAACTAATTTAAGATCCGGTTCGGCGATCTTTCTCGTCGCGGCAACTCTTTTCTCTAGAGTCAAAATTTCACTCGTAAGCTTTTCCGTTTTTTCTCTCTCCGGCCGCATTGACTCCCATTTTTCGTTTAACACGTTTAGGGATTTTTTTTTGTGGATCTCAAAAAAGATCAAAACGAAATTCAGAGAAATAAATACCGCGAGTAATCCCGCGGCTATCGGCAAGAAAGGAAGTGGCGGCATTTTCCCAAAATGCTTCTTCTTTTTTTTTCTGAGTTCTCGAGGTAATAGGTTTATTTCGATCATAATGGTTTTTTTTCGTAAGACACGGTTAAAGGCGAATAATTATTCGCCCCTACATTACGGTTGCCGAAGCGCCAGGCCCATACAAACGGCAAACTGCGGCACGGAAGTATCAGTGCCATTACGAAAAACATCTGCCGATTTTGCCGCCGCTTCAGTCGGATCCCATTTTTTTATTTCGACATTTAATTTCTCGTTCAAATATCCAAGAACTCCTTCTTGCGCGATCATCCCGCCGGAACAATAAATTTCGCCTATCTTTTTTCTTTGCCTGTTTTCAAAATAACCGAATGAAAGTTGGATCTCTTTGATCAAACGGTCAAGAACCGAAAAGGTCGCCTTCAAAATTTTTTCCGAATTTTCTTCGGTCTTGCTCGACTTGCATTTCTCAGCCGCGTCAAATTCAATTGCCACATCTCGCGCGATCGCCTCGGATATATCTTTACCTCCGATCGGTATCTGCCGTATGAACACCGGCTCTTTCCCGTCAGCGACCAATATGTCCGTGCGGGAATGTCCGAAATTCAATAAAGCGAACGTTGGGCCGGTTTGAACGGAATTGACTTCTAAAAAAGCGTTGAACATCGCGAACGGGTCCATATCAACCACCCCGATCTCGAGATTTAAATTTTTGCAGATCTTAATCAACTCTTCCACCGCATTTTTTTTTGCCGCCGCCAAAATTACACGCATTTGTTCGGTCTCGCGGATCGGGTCCAAAATTGCCACATCCATAATGACTTCATTCATGTTGAAAGGAATATATTTTTCCGCCTCATAGCCTAGCGCGTCTTCAAGCTGAGCGCGGCTCATTTTCGGAAAGTTTACGAACCTGACGATCGCCTCTGGACCGAATATGGAGAGATTTACTTCGTTTGGATGAAGATCCGTTTCTTTGAACATTTCCCGTATAACATTTGTCTTTTCGTCAAGATTGGCTCTGGAAGAAATTTTTTTCTCGTTTAGCGCGATCAGTGTTTTTTTGTCGGCGCGAAGCGCGAACGCCGCAAGCTTGATCGAATAAGTTCCGATATCCAGTCCCACTGACCGCACGCCATTATCGTCTGAATTCATCATATCACGTCTGCCGTCCTATAAAAACATTTTAATAATATAATAGGGAATGTCAGTGAAAGCGTATCATACCAATCCTCAATTGTCAAGACGCGCTACAGCCGTATATCGTATATCGCATGTCGTATATCGAACTTCCCGCCGACGGGGCGTTCTTCACGATATACGATATCCGACATACGATATACGGCTACTATACGATATGGTTTTTCCACCTACGAGGTGGAATTGAACGGAATTGAAGTATAACCGGGTCGATCGGCATATATTTCCTTAACTTCGTACCTCTTTATTTTTCCGGTGTGTGTGCGCGGGAGATCGTTGAACGTAACAAAAAAATGATTTATCCTTTTATGAAGGGATAACCTCCGCGAAACTTTTCGAAACTTTTCCACAAGCACTTTTTTGATCACTTCCGTGTCACCGTTATGTCCCTCGAAAAATATCGGATCCGGAACAACGGCCGCCTTTAAAAACTGTAATTCCATGTTTTCCTGAGGGCATTCTTCAAAAATGCACATTTCTTTAAGCGGAACTTCCCTTAAATACGCTTCCTCTATTTCATTCGGGTATACATTCAGTCCCGAATCAAAAACGATCACATCTTTTAATCTGCCCAATATAGAAACATATCCGTCTTTATCGATAACACCGATGTCTCCCGTATGAAACCATTCGTCCTTTGTCCGTGCGGCTGTCAGTTTAGATCCGACACAATATCCTTTCATAATGTTCGGACCGCGCGCGAGTATCTCTCCCGCTCCATCTTTATTTTTATTCAGCAGTTTCAGCTCCACGTCCGGTAATGGTAACCCCACCGATCCAATTTTCGGTTTTTTAAAAGGGTTTATCGCCAAAACCGGCGAGGCTTCGGTAAGACCGTATCCTTCCAATATCGTAAACCCGAATTTGAAAAGATCTCTTCCGATTTTTTCGTCAAGCTTGGTGCCGCCCGAAATAAACAGCCGCATCGCTCTACCCAGCTGAAGATGAGCTTTTCTAAAAAGGTGTCGAGACAAATTGATCCCGGTCATTTTTCTGATACCGTAAAGCAGTTCGGTTATCGCAATAAAAAAAGGCTTAAAAACGAATGGGATACAATTCAACTTCTCCACGATTCGCCGATGAAACATGCGGAAAACTTGCGGTACTCCGATAAAATCAGCGGGATTTTTTTTCCGCATCGCTGCCATAACTTCTTCGGGACACATGCTTCCCGGATATATAATTTTGCCGCCGTAAAAAAGCGGAAGCAGCATTGTGACCGTCAGAGGATACGCGTCATACAAGGGAAGTGCCGCCAATATGCCGTCCTTCCGCCTCATAAGCCCCAATCTGAACAAAGAATTACTGTTCGCCAAAAGATTCCCGTGTGATAACATGATTCCTTTAGGCGCGGAAGTAGTGCCGGAAGTGGACAAAATGCACGCGGCGCGATCTTCGTCCACATCGCTTAAAACGGTATCTACCGGAACCCGTTCCAACGCGAGTTTAAACGTCTCCTCCTTCACCGAGATAATTTTTTTTAATGAAGAGGGTCTTTTGATCAATCCTTTTTCACATAAAACGGAGGATTCCCCGACAAAAGCGATTTTACATTCCGCGCCCGAAAGAATATTCAGAACTTCCTCCGATCCCAAATCGGTATTGATGGGAACAACTATCGCGCCTCTTTCCATAGCGGCAAAAAATATCATTACCCATTCGGGTCTATTCTCCATGGAAATGGCCACGGTATCATTTTCATTGATGTTTTCCTTCGCAAAAAACGCGGATAACGCCTCCGTCTTTCGAAAAAGACTCTTAAAAGAAAAATCCCGCCACAACCCGTCTTCTTTGTATTGGATAGCTATCTGATCGTCAAATTCCGACGAAGCTTCCTTGAATTTGTTCCATAGATTCTTTCGCATACGAATCCTTCCGATCCTTAAATTTTACTCACAACCATTTTCCACATACACACCTCTTTTGTATGTGAAAGTATACCTGATATTTACGTTTTTTTGAAATTTTTTGTCCCGATTTCCAGTATTTTGGTTGGCCGGTTGGAAGATCTCCGCGCGCGAGGCAAAGACAGTGTAGGGTGTATATTGTCACAATTCAGGTAATAAATCGATAGTGACCGGGACCACCCGACCATTTTGTCCCCACTTCAATTAATCGGACAAGGCAGGCCTTGTCCCTACGAATAATATAAAATATGCCACAACAAATCGTAGGGGCCGGGCCTGCCCGGCCCTTTTGTCCCCATCATCATTGATAACCTTTATATGTTGGTGCCATTATAGACGGTTACCTAAATTGTGACAATGTACAAGGGACAGGCACGGGGGGCCTCCTACACAGATTCACGCGAGAGTTTAATACCACAAAAAAAAGAGGATAAACGTTTATGTTTGTCCTCTTTTTTTTCGAGATTCAACCGGTCAACTGACCCACCGGCTAACCGGTATTACGGCAACGCGTGCCCGGCGATAGTACACGACGGATCCGTACCGATTACCGCAACGGTATAGACCCCGCTTGCCGGACAAGTCGGTGTCGACTTAATATAGGTCGGCACAAGATTTGCCATCGCGCAAGCTCCGCCTGAAGCCACAGAACTATCCAAAGCGTATAATGTTTTCGCTCCGTCGATCTGCTTTAAATTCGCTATACACGCGTTTGTCTGCGCGGTTGTACGCGCCTGCACAAAATTCGGTACAGCAATGGCAGCCAATAAACCTATAATTGCAACAACGATCATAATCTCAACAAGAGTAAAACCACCTTTTGATAATTTGCCCTTTATCTTCATAATTTTCACCTCCCTTTCGTGATCAATTTTCGGAATTGTGTTTACATCACCCTCCAATTTAAGTATACCTGAAACCTCCCTAAAAGGCAATTAACCGGCTTTTTTCGTCTTCCTAACAAAATCCACCTTCACCTCACACAGTATACATAAGGGCGACCACAAGGGTCGCCCCTTGTATATTGTCACAATTCGGGTAACGATATGCACTCCTTGATTGGCGTTGTCGCACAATATTCCCAAAATGTCATCCTCCGGAACGCGGGGATCTATAATTCCAAGAAACACCATACAAACTGATCCCCGTGTTCCGGAGGATGACAGAAAAAGGTGTTTTGCGACAGCGGCCTATTGTACTCAAAATCAACTATTGGTTTTGTAGGGGCACGGCATGCCGTGACCCTACGTATTTCAAATTAACTCCCAATTTGTTACCCGAATTGTGACAATGTACACCCTACGAATGTAATGTCAAAAATGTCACGAAACAGCCAATCTACAAGGTTGCGTTTTTGTAGGGGCGCTTCGTAAAGTGCCTTTTTTCATCACATCTGAACGATCGTAGAGATCTTGAATATCGGCAGGAACATACATATCACGATCCCGCCTATCACAATTCCCAAAAAAGCTATAATTAACGGCTCTATCAGGCTTGTCAGACCATCGACAACTATATCCACCTGTTCATCCGAAAAATCAGCTATTTTGGTGAGCATAATTTCCAATTTTCCGCTTTTCTCTCCCACCGAAACCATACGAATGACCACCGGCGGAAATATTCCGCTTTTCTCGAGTGGTTCGGCAATACTTTCCCCTTCTCTGACACTTTCCTTCACTTCTTTAATTGATTTTTCAACAACCATATTTCCGGAAGTCTCGGCTACTATTTCCAAAGCGTACAGTATTGGAACCCCGCTTTTGACAAGCGTAGCCAAAGTTCTGGTAAATTTACTGACCGCAACTTTTTTGAACAACATCCCGAATACCGGAAGTTTCAGTTTTACCGAATCCAAAGCAAATTTACCGCGAGCGGTCGATACATAAGCTTTCGCCGCGATCGCGAACACAACAAACAATATTACAAACCCAAGAAAATACTTTCTGGTAACATCACTCACGTTTATTAAAAACTGCGTTGGCACTGGTAAAGCCGCGCCGAACCCGGCAAACATATCTTTAAACACCGGGATCACTTTCAATATCATCACTAGGGTTATCACTACCGCCATGGTTGAAACAACAGACGGATATATCATGGCTGACTTGATCTTTTTCTGCAAAGCGTTCGCCTTTTCCAAATAAGACGCGACTCTTTCCAAAACCTCTTCTAAATTTCCGCTTGTTTCTCCGGCTTTAACCATGTTTACAAAATAGTCCGAAAAAATATTCGAATACGCTCCCATCGCCTCCGAAAGACTCGCGCCGGTATTTACCGATTCCGAAACGCTATGCAATGTTTTTCTGAACAGTAGACTTTCCGACTGATCGGCCAAAGTTTCAAGTGAATCCACAACAGTAATACCGGCACTCGTCATAGTTGCCATTTGCCGCGCGAAAACCACCAACTCTTCTTTTTTTATTTTCTTTCCGGAAAATAAATGTCCGGAAGAAAAAAGACGCGATTTTTCCGCTATCTCTTCTATCTTAAGTATGTGCAAATTTTTCCCGCGCAAAATTTCCACCACGTGAGCCTTGTTGGGAGACTCCATCTCTCCTTTAAGCGTACGTCCTGAATCTTCTTTGGCGATATAACTGAATTTCGGCATTGTGTATCTCCCCATATCGTATATCGTATGTCGTATATCGCATATCGTAAGAAATTCCCGCCGGAGGCGGGGCCCCGTCTCCGACGGGGCATTCTTCACGATATACGATTATGTTATTCTTAAAACCTCTTCGAGTGTAGTCCACCCTTTTATGAATTTTATCATCGCGTTTTCTCTCAAAGTTCTGACACCTTTTGACTTCAAATATTCACGAATTTCATTTTCGGAGCTTCTTGAGATTATCATCGCTTTTATCTTCTCATCAATAACCATGGTTTCCAACGTACCCAAACGACCGTAATAACCTGTTCCTTTACAAGTTTCGCACCCTTTTCCCCTATAGAATTTATCCGTATCAAAAAGTTTGCCATGCTCGGCTTTAATGATTTTCAATGTTTCGCTTGGAATTTCCGCCGGAACTTTACAATTCGGACAAATTTTCCGAAGTAGTCTCTGCGCGCACGCCATAACAAGACTTGATGAGATCAAAAAAGGTTCCACCCCCATGTTCACAAGCCGCGTAATGGCGCCGACGGCATCATTCGTATGAAGTGTGCTCAAAACCATCTGCCCGGTAAGAGACGCTTTAACCGCGATATCCGCTGTTTCAAAATCACGTATTTCACCAACCATAATTATATCCGGACTCTGGCGAAGCAATGCCCTTAGCCCCGCCGCAAAATCAAGACCGATTTCCGGATTCGCCGCTATTTGAGTGATCCCGCCGAGTTGATACTCCACCGGATCCTCAACCGTAACGATGTTTTTTTCGATCACGTTCATCTTGTTCAAAACCGAATAAAGCGTGGTAGATTTGCCGCTTCCGGTGGGACCGGTCACAAGAATTATACCGAAAGGTTTCGCCAAAGCTTCTTTGAAATCAGCCAAAGGCTCGCCGAGAAAACCAAGCGTCTCCAATCCGACAGACAAATTGCTTTTATCCAAAGCCCTCAAAACCATCTTGTTTCCGAACACTGTCGGCAAGGACGACACACGAAAATCTATTTCCTTTTTTTTAGACTTCACTCGAAACCTGCCGTCCTGCGGGATCCTGGTTTCCGTAATATCCAAATTTGACATTATCTTGAGCCTGGTCACTATGGCTTTTTGATTTTTTTTGGGAAGGTCAAAAGCATCATGAAGTTTTCCATCCACTCGATACCTTACACGTAAACTCTTCTCCTCCGGTTCGATATGAATGTCGCTAACTCTCTGCCTTATCGCCTCGGATAGAAGAAGATCGACCATTTTTATTATGGGCGCGGCCTTACTCTCTTGCGTTATCTCCATGTTGTCCGTTTTTTCAATGTTCTTGACTATTTCCAATTTTGCGGCTTCCTCATCTTCATCCATAACACATAAGATATCTTCTTCTTCCGATTTGAAATAAGTTTGGATGGCGTCTTGAACCTGGCGGCGCGAGGCGACAACAAGCCTTAGATCACACCCGGTAACCGTTTTTATATCATCGAATGCCAAAATATCCGTAGGATCGGACACAACCAATGTAAGATCGTGACCTATTTTCGATAACGGCAGAATCGAATATCTTCGTATCAATTTCTCAGGTACCAGTTTCATAATATTTTCATCAAAAGTAACTCTGGATAAGTCGATCGGCACAATATCCAATTCACGGCTCAATATCGTCAGAAAGCTCTTTTCCGGAACGATATTGCTTTCGGAAAAGAGTTTGATAATGTCACTTTCGTTTTTCTTGCCCATATCTTTCGACATCTCGGCAAAACGCTTTTCATTTATCAAACCGTCTTCCTTTAACGCCGACAGAATTCGTTTTTTTAATGGTTCGGTCATAATCTCCGCTCAATTATTATTAATCAATGGTCGCGGCAAGCACATCCTCAAGAGACACCTTTCCTTCAAGAACGTTCTCGATCCCATTTTCCCGAAGTGAAATCATTCCTTCTTTTCTCGCCGTTCTTTCGATATCGGATTCCCCGGCTCTTGAGGCAATAAGTTCTTTAACCGCCGGAGTCAATCTGATGCATTCGATTATCCCCAATCTTCCTCGATAACCCGTATTCATGCAATGCTTGCACCCGCGCGCACGGTATATTTTTCCCGTTTTGTTCTTTTTATCAAAAAGTTTATACTTTTCTACGATTTCCTTCGGCGGGGTATACGCTTCTTTACATTCCGGACAAAGTGTTCTCAAAAGACGCTGGGCGCCAATAAGTTGAACGGCGGCGGATATAAGAAACGGTTCAACTCCCATATTGATCATTCTCACGATCGACCCGGCGGCAGTATTGGTATGCAGTGTACTCAATACGAGATGCCCCGTCAGCGCGGATTTCACAGCAACATCCAATGTTTCAAAATCTCGTATTTCACCGACCATAATGATATCCGGATCCTGCCGCAAAATTGAACGAAGACATTTCTGAAACGTTAGCCCCACCTCTTCGTTCACATTAACCTGATTGATACCCTTAATTTCAAATTCTACCGGGTCCTCCACAGTTATGATATTTTTTTCCGGATCATCGGCATATTTCAAAATGGAATATAGAGTTGTGGTTTTTCCGCACCCGGTCGGTCCCGATATCAATATCATTCCATACGGTTCATCGGCGGCAGAACGTATTTTTTCTTTATCGCGTTCATTAAATCCAAGTCTTTCAATATCGATCGTCGCCTGCGCCTTATCCAAGATTCTTAAAGCCGCTTTTTCTCCAAAACTTGACGGAACGATAGACACCCTGAAATCAATTTTCCGATTCGCGACTTTTATTTTAAATCTTCCATCCTGCGGAAGCCTTCTTTCGGAAATATCAAGATTCGACATAACTTTGATGCGCGAGATTATCGCCTGATGAAACTTTTTCGGAGGATTATAGTATTCACACAGAAGCCCGTCAATTCGAAACCTGACACGCGATTTCTTTTCCATCGGTTCTATCAAGATATCGCTTGCCCTCTCTTTTACGGCTTTATTCAATATCATATTGGCAAGCTTTACTATCGGCGCGTCGGAAGTTTCGTTTAAAAGATCTTTCGTCGAAATTTTCGCGCCTTTTTCTTCGGTAACCATTTCCATATCAGAACTTTTTATTCCTTTGACTATCTCGTTTATTTCTTCATCGGCTGACTTCTCATAATGTTTTCGAATTGCCTCGACCATATCATCGGCTGAGGCGATAACCGGACTGATATTAAGATGTGTGAGAATTTTTAAGTCATCCAGAGCAAATATGTTGAGCGGATCAACCATGGCTACGGTAAGCTGCTTACCGATACGGGAAACCGGAAGGATTTGATACATTCGTGAAACTTTTTCCGGAATAAGTTCCAAAATTTTTTTTTCTATCTTTAACCGTACGAGTTTTATCGGAGGAAACGGAATAGTTTCGGTTATTGCCGCAAAAAGATCTTCCTTTGAGATCACGTTCATCTCGATCAGAATATCTCCGAGATTTCCGCCTTCTTTAGAGAATTTTTGTTTTGCCTTATTTAGATCATTTTTTGAAACAAGTTTTTTACTCAGCAAAAACACACAAATTTTTTCTCCCAACGCGAAAGCCATATAAGACCTATCTTTCAGGTTTCAGGTTTCAGGTTTCAGGTTTCAGGTTGCAGGTTGCAGGTTGCAGGTTACAGGTTACAGGTTTCAGGTTGCAGGTTTTCCCGCCGGAGGCGGGTCCGCCTTTGGCGGAGAAGCATGAAACCTGAAACCTGTAACATGAAACATTTAATTTTTGATAACTCCTCTTATTCCTTATATATCTTGTCCAGAGTATCATGAACCGCCGTCACTGTGCTTATGAATATTTGCACCTTCTTTTTGGTTATCATCTCGATATCTTCAACGGCCTTTTCATTAAGCGGATTCGACATGGCAATCGTCAGAATGTTACCGATTATGTCCAGCGGTACGATGCAATATTGCCGCGCGACATTTTCCGGAAGCACTTCTTTCATTTCTTTCTTCAACTCATAGTTTTCAAGAGGAAGATACGGAAATCCGCATTGAACGGTTAATGCCTGGACAATATCCTGTTCGTTTACATATCCGAGTTTGATCAGGATCTCGCCCAACAGCCCGCCTTCACGTTTCTGCAGATCAAGCGACATCTTGAGCTGTTCTGCGGAAAGAATACCACCGCGTAACAAAATTTCTCCCAATTTTTTCCATGTGCGTTTTTCAGTCACGTATGGTTCCTTTCAGTCACGTTGCAGGTTTCAGGTTACAGGTTACACGTTTTTCCGCCGAAGGCGGACCCGCCTTCGGCGGGAAACCTGAAACTTGAAACCTGTAACCTGCAACGTGAAACGCTCTTCTATTCTCCGATCAGTTTCATCAGTTCCTCGACATCACTCGATCGCGACAACGCTTCATCATAACTTACGTCACCATTTGAATAAAGTTCGGACAAAGCCTGATTCATTGTCCTCATGCCGAATTTCTGAGATGTTTGAATGATCGAATAGATTTGATGTTCTTTCCCGTCCCGTATCATGCTTCTTACCGCCGGTGTCGAAACCATCACTTCAGCGGCCAGAACTCTGCCGTTTTGATCTTTACGCGGGATAAGCTGCTGCGAAAGTATGCCGACTAAAACAAAAGAAAGTTGTGTCCTTACCTGTCTTTGTTGATGCGCGGGAAAAACATCAACGATGCGGTTTATCGTTTGAATACTATCGGAAGTATGCAGCGTCCCTAAAACCAAGTGCCCCGTATCCGCGATTATCATCGCTTCCTGTATCGTATCCAGATCTCGAAGCTCCCCTATCAAAATTACGTCCGGGTCCTGCCGTAACACGTGCCTTAAAGCTTCACTGAAAGAATTTGTGTCTTCGGAAAGTTGTCTTTGATCGATTATCGCCTTTTTGTTCTCATGAACAAACTCTATCGGATCCTCAACAGTAACTATGTGGCAGTCCCTTCCTGAGTTGATCTCTTCCACCATAGCCGCCAAAGTCGTGGATTTTCCGCTGCCGGTCGCTCCCGTCACAAGAACCAACCCTCTTTGAGCCGAACAAAATTTCTTCATAACTTCCAGCGGCAACCCGCACTCCGACAGACTCATTATACTGAGCGGGATCAGTCTTATGGCGCATCCGACATTGCTTCTCTGCAAAAAAGCATTGCACCTGAATCTGGCTACATTTTTTATTGCCAAAGAAAAATCAAGTTCTTTTTCCTCCTCAAACTTTTTTATTTGCACGTCAGACATCAAGCTGTAAATGATCTTTTTTGCCTCGGCTGAAGACAACGGTTCATCGTTTATTTCCACAAGCTTATTATCTATCCGATAATGCATCACACTATCCGCTCCGATATGAAGATCGGACGCGTTTTTTTTCGGCATCATTCCCAATATTTTTTTTATGTCGTCAGTCATGTCTTCCCTTCGGTCACATCACACGCTACACGTTGCAGGTTACAGGTCACAGGTTTTCCGCCAAAGGCGGACCCGCCTCCGGCGGGAAACGTGAAACCTGAAACCTGAAACATGCAACGTGAAACGCTCTTCTATTCTCCCAACACTTTATTCCCTCCGTCCGCTTGAGCTTTGTCCGTAAACTCGCGAGCCTTTTCAATAATCTCATCCGCGTTTCCTCCGTCGATCGGATTCTCGCTCACTCCGACACTGACGGTAATCACGTCATCGGAGGAAGATGAAATTTTCATGTTCTCTATTCTTTCTCTGGCGGTTTCCGCTATATCAAGACTTTCTCTCTTATTCACTTCCGGCAAAAGAACACCGAATTCACCATCGCTGGATCTGGCGACCTTCCCGACGGTTGGAATTATTGAACTAAGAAGTTTTCCTATTCGTTTTAACACATTCTTTGTTTTTCCTTCGCCGTAATAGTTAGCATATTCTTCGAAACTATCTATTCTTACCAGAAACAAAGAACACGGTCTTTGGTAATACACGGCTCTTTTTATTTCGTCGTTTAACCTTTCCTTGAGATACGAAAAGGTATAAAGTCCTGTAATTTTATCGACGATCTCAAGACTTTTTACCCTTTTGCATATTCTTTCGCTCTGATACGCTAAGGCCAACTCTTTTTCAAAAGCCCTCAGCATATCTATGTTCTCTTCTTCAAATTTTGTCCCCTTGATAAAGCTTCCGGCACACATCATACCGACAATATTTTCGTCCATTTTTATCGGGAAAAATATTATGTTCATCCCTTCCAGTTTGTCCTTCAACTCTTTTTGCCTCGCTTTTTTAAGCGGCCTGGAATCGATTAAAAAATATTCTTCTTCCGGAAAGATCTTTTCAACGGATTCAATATGCGCCTCAATACCCGCCGCGGATAATTCATGACCGGAATTGTCGTGCATAGCCTTCAGCGCACATTCTTTCCCTTCATTTTTGATGAACAATAGACAAAAGCCGCCATACAATTCTCCCGCTATTCTTTCAGCGACAAAATCCGCTATTTCACTAAACTCCGTACCGGACGAAATAAGATCTCCCACCTTCATCAAATTCGTCAATGTCAGAACTTTTTTATGTATCTGCAGGTTTAGCGATGCTGTTTTTTCGCTATATTCCTGCAGTTCTCCAATGTATCCGCGAATTTTCGCCGTCATGGTATTAACAGAGTTTGCTATGTCTCCCAATTCATCATCTCTGCCTATATCAACTTTCGCGCTATAATCCCCGTCAGCAATATTTTTTGTCTTCATAGCCAGTCCGATGATCGGAATAATTATTTTTTTCGCGAGCAAATATCCGGCGGCGGCAAGCCAGATCGAACACAAAATCATAAACGTCATTCGAAAGATCAATTCCGGAGTATCAAACACGTAGTTAATTACGACATATGCCAGTACAAGGAACGGTATCACCGACATAAGGGAAACCGACAGCAATAAGCTGTATTTGATCCCTTTTCGAGACCGTTTCACATGCTTCTTTTTATCTTTTTTCACGACTCACCTCCGTCAAACATAATATTGGATAATACGGCGCCACTCAAATATACCTTACGGAAAATTGAAAGTCAAAGTAACAGGTGATATTCGTAGGGTGTACATTGTCACAATTCAGGCAACAAATCGATAGCGGTCGGGCCGACCATTTTGTCCCCCCCTCAATTCATCGGACAAGGCAGGCCTTGTCCCTACGAACGATATGAAACATGCCACAACAAATCGTAGGGGCCGGGCCTGCCCGGCCCTTTTATCCCCATCATCATTGATAATCTTTATATGTGGATGCCATTATAGACGGTTACCTGAATTGTGACAATACGCGCCCTACGAATTAAACGATACCAAACCCGCTCGCGTTAAACTCTGCCTTCAGATATTCATCGTCAATTCCCGTTTTTATGTGACTCCACGGGAGATTATCGCTCACCGCGTATGTTTTATAGGCACTTTCGTATAGATCACATCCGTTTTCTCTAAACGCGTCTTCCCAAATTTTAAAATCAAAAGAGTCTAAGGCCCCATCCATTACCGCGCCGTTCTTCCAAGCCGAGTATATAACTTCCGAAGTTTTTCTGTCACCTCGCGAAAGAGCTCCTTCAAGCATGGATTGTTTTAGATCGTGAAATTCGAACTTGATCTTTTTTTTTGCGTAAAAACGAAATTTTTCTTTTGTTTCGCGCAGTCTCTCTTCTTTCGCCATACCGAGCCACTGAAAAGAAGTCTGAGCTTTTGGAATAAAAGGGTTAATGCTGAGTCTTATTTCCGCGGGAGCGTTCGACACTGTCCGCCTAAGATCGGAAATCTCTTTCGCGATCCCTGCTATCTTTTCCGCCGTATCATTTTCTTCTCCGGGAAACCCCACCATGAAATATAATTTCAATCTTCTCCAGCCATGCCGAAAAGCCTCGGAAGCCGATTCACGAAAAACTTCAAAACTAATATCTTTCCCCAAAGATCTTCGCGTCTGGGGCTCCGCGGCTTCCAAAGCAAAAGTAAGCCCTGTTTTACGAAGAGTCGATATCATCCCCGGGATCTCATAAAACGATTTATCAATTCTTACCGAAGGTATCGACACCCCGATCCCCTCCCCATCAAAATCTTCTTTTATCGCGCTGATAAGTTTGGCTAGATCCGGATAATTCATACTGGAAAGTGATAAAAGGGAAAAACTCTCATAACCGGTATTTTTGTAGGTTTGTCTCAAGAGACGCCTTATTGTCTCCGGTTTTCTTAAGCGTACCGGCCGGGTAACATTCATCGCGATGCAAAAACGGCATTTATTCGGACATCCGCGCATAATCTCAACGGCGATCCTATCCTGCACAGTCCTGATAAAAGGAACGATCTGTTTAACCGGATAATACGCCTCTTCAAGAGATCTTACATAATTCTTTTTTATCTCCTTCGGTACATTTTTATCAAAGGGAGTAAGACGTAAAAATTTATTGCCGGCGAATTCAGCTTCGTAAAGCGACGGCGCGTATACACCTTCAACTTCGCTGAGAGACCTAATGAGTTGTTTGCGGCTCAACTTTTTCTTTTTCAGTTTTTTGTATTTCGAGACAAACTTTAAAAGCGCCTCTTCCGCGTCACCGACAATAAAAATGTCGATAAACTTCGTCATCGGTTCCGGATTGTAACACAAAGCGCCGCCGGCGATAACTAAAGGCGAATTTTCGCCGCGCTCGTTCGACAACGGTTCTATTCCCCCGGAGCTTAAAATATCCAGAACGTTGGTATACGTAAGCTCGTAAGAAAGTGAAAATCCTATTATGTCGAATTTATCGAGAGGTGTTCTGGATTCCAAACTGAACAATTTTTGTCCACTCGCGCGAAGACGTTGGCGCATGTCCTCATACGGCATAAACACCCGTTCACAAAGAATGTCTTCGGCGTCATTCAAAAGATGATAGAGAATTCGAAGTCCCAAATAACTCATCCCGACTTCATATGTGTCCGGATACGATAAAACAACACTGGTTCTGGCGTTCGTAAATTTTTTACGAACGCTATTGATCTCACCGCCGGTATACCTGGCCGGTTTTTGAATTTCGTTCAATATTTCGTTCAATTCCACGGTTATTCCCTTTCTGACACACGTGACCGCCACTACAACGATCGTCTTTCGGTTTTTGCAATTCTTTTGTCGTTCATAGGACAAGGCATGCCTTGTCCCTACAAAAATTCGTAGGGGCACGGCATGCCGTGCCCTTTAATTCATATCATCGTTCAATCCTTCTGCTTACGCTAAGCAGAAGTCCGACACTGATCAACGTTGCGATCGTATTGGATCCACCGTAACTGATCGCCGGCAGAGGAAGTCCGACTACCGGCATAAGTCCTATGGTCATGGCGATGTTTACAAGAACCTGAAAAGCGATCAAAATGACAACGCCCGCGGCTATCGCTCTTCCCTGCACGTCCGGAACACGCGAAAAGATCCTTATGCCTCTTGCAACAATGAGCGCGTAAAGCGCGATCAATGCCACTCCTCCGAAAAATCCCCATTCTTCTCCGACAACGGAAAAAATAAAGTCGGTATGCCGTTCCGGTAAAAAATTCAAATAACTTTGCGTTCCCGAAAGCCATCCTTTCCCAAACATTCCTCCGGAACCGACAGCTATCTTCGATTGTATGATGGTATATCCCGCGCCTAACGGATCCAGATCCGGATTTAAAAAAACCATGAGCCGATTTTTTTGATAACCCTTTAGAAACATCCACAAAAAAGGAATACTCGCCAAACCCGCCGCCATGGTCAAAACAATATGCTTTATTTTCTCACCGGAAACAAAAAGTATTGAAAACAATATCGGAACAAGAACAAAAGCCGTCCCCAAGTCAGGCTGTAAGAAAATAAGAGCCGACGCCGGCATCACTAAAGCAATACTCGCGATATAATTTTTTACCGTTCCTATCTTTTCTCTCCGGTCCCCGAGAAAAGCCGCTAAAACCAATATCACCGTTATTTTTACAAATTCCGACGGCTGAATGGAAACCGGCCCGAACGCGATCCATCGTCTGGCGCCATACCTCTCACCTCCAAACACCAAAAGAAAAACAAGCGCCAGCAAATTTAAAATGTAAAAAATGTAAGCGTAATTCAAGATCTTCAAGTAATCGCTCGCGGAAAAAATGAACAACAAAACAATTCCGATAACGACCCATATGCTTTGTTTTATTACCAAGGCGCTAAAATGACCGCTCTCGGTCTGCCAATCCCATGTCGCGCTGTATATAAAAAAAATACCGAGAACCGCTATGAGCAAGATCGCGGACAACAAAACTTTATCCATCCCCCCTCTGGCCGCTCTCATACGTTCTCCTTTTAGTAGTCGTTGGTCGTGGGTCTTTGGTCGTCAGTCGTTAACCAAAGATTATCGAGTGGTTGGTCGATTGGTTAATTGGTTACACGTTGCATGTGGCACGTTACACGTTTCCCGCCGAAGGCGGGTCCGCCTTCGGCGGAAACCTGAAACCTGTAACTTGTAACCTGTAACTAATACCTCTTTTACAACATTTTCAATTCTTTTGCTTTTTTAAAAACTTTGCCGGCGGTTTCCGCGGCGTAGTATCCGCCTTTCCCGCCGTGTTCGTCAAATACCACAACAGTAAGTTTTGCCTCATCGAACGGCGCGAAACCGGCAAACCAGCCGTGATTCTTCTTGCCTCTAGAAGTCTGCGCCGTTCCGGTTTTTCCGGAGACAATAACATCAGACTGTTTTGCTTTAACGCCGGTTCCTCTTTTTCCGTTTACAACCGCCTTTAACCCTTCTCGTATCTCGGACACATCGGAAGTCGACAAATTTAAAAAAACTTTTTCTCCCGCGTTCACGCGCACTTTGTCCACAAATTCAACCACATATGGTTTTACCAAATATCCTTTGTTAGCGAAGATCGACATCATCCGCGCGACCTGAAGAGGCGAACATAAAAGATATCCTTGCCCTATCGAATAGTTGACAGTATCTCCCTTATACCATCTTTCGTTCAGTTTTTTTCTTTTCCATGCGCTCGACGGCACTATTCCGGCTTTCTCACCCGGGATATCTATTCCGGTATGTTGTCCTAATCCGCATTTTTTCGCGAAAGCGGATATTCTATCCACACCCGCGAGAAGACCCAATTTAAAAAAATAGACATTACACGAATGTTTTATCGCGTCCCTTAAAATTTGGTCGGCGTGTCCTTTTTCCCGCCAACAAGCGAACCGGAATTTCCCGAGAGATAAACTGCCTTGACAATTAAAAACCGTTTTTATTGTCGCATCGGAACTGTCCAGACCGCTTAATGCGGTTATCACCTTAAAAACGGAACCGGGAGGATACGTTCCCGCTATAGCTCTATTCATCAAAGGATAATTTCTGCTTCCGAAAACTTTCGAAAGTTCGGAAGCTCTTTCCCTGTTTATAAAAATTCCGGGATCATACGCGGGAGCACTCGCCATCGCAAGCACCGCTCCCGTCGACGGATCCATAGCAACTATCGCCCCCTTTTTTTTCTCCAAAAGTTTCTCACATGTTTTTTGAAGTTCCAAATCGATCGTCAGATATACATCTTTTCCCGGAAGAGGTTCTCTATATCCCAGTGTGGTCGCTTCCCGCCCTCGATGGTCAACTTCAATTTGTTTTCCTCCGTGCGTACCTCGCAAATAATCATCAAAAGCTTTCTCTACGCCGTCTCTGCCAACCAAATCATTAATTTTATACCCATAATGTTTTAATCTTTTAAATTCCGATCGATTAATGCTCCCGACATAACCAACTACGTGAGCGGCCGAATCTCCATACAAATATTTACGTTTAGCCGAGATCTCCAGCAAAATATCCGGATGATTCATTTCCAACTCTTCCAGACGGATCACTTTTTCCATACCGATGTTCGAAGCAATTGAAACAGGAGAATACGGAATTTTTCCGGCCTCTTTTATTCTTCGAGAGACAACACTTTTCGGCACTTCAAGAACCTCACTTAAGACATTTGTCAAAGAATCTTTGTCCTCAACCCGATAGTAGATTATCGCGACATCGAACGATAACACATCTTCAACCAATACTTTTCCATTACGATCGAAAATGCTTCCTCTGGGAGCCACGAGAGGCACAACTTTTAATCTGTTT
The DNA here is from genome assembly GCA_016783605.1 of Candidatus Omnitrophota bacterium. Classification (GTDB taxonomy): domain Bacteria; phylum Omnitrophota; class Gorgyraeia; order Tantalellales; family Tantalellaceae; genus BS750m-G21. Next base: position 48,760 of record JADHWG010000003.1, read on the forward strand.
TCTTCAGACATAACACTGTACTTTTCATACATACCCACTTGTACATAAAAAAGTCCCGCGAAAAGCACTCCCATAGCAACGATCAATATTAAAGAAAAAAACCAAATTCTCATAATAAACAGCATTCATGGTTCACGGGCGCACACTTGGGTCCGCCCCTTGTATATTGTCACAATTCAGGTAACAAATCGATAGTAACCGGGGACACCCGACCATTTTGTCCCCTCTTAAATTAATCGGACAAGGCAGGCCTTGTCCCTACGAATAATATAAAACATGCCCAACAAATCGTAGGGGCCGGGCCTGCCCGGTCCTTTTATCCCCATCATCATTGATAACCCTTATATGTTGATGCCATTACAAACGGTTACCTGAATTGTGACAATATACACCTTACGTTCGGAGTTCAAACTTGCATTTTTACGATTTTTTTTATCGCGACAAAAAAGATAGGTGAAAAAAGTATGGTTACCCCAAGCATTTTCCAGTTTTCCGCCGCCAGATAAAGAATATTGACGGAACTTCCGCGCATAAGATTAGAATATAATGTGTGTCCCGCGATCAAGACAAACATTGCCACAGCCGCAATAAAAGCCTGAACGACCGGACTATATTTATAAAATTTGTTCGCCAAAAAAGAGGAAACTATACCGATCGCTAAAAAAAGAAAAACATCTAAAAACAAAGGACCCGACGAAAAACATCCTCTTAAGAATCCTGCCATAATTCCGAACCACGCGGCGAAATTCGCGCCAAAAAAAATGCCCGCGAAAACAACCGCGAGAACGATCATATCCGGGAAAAATGAAAAATTTCGTCCAAAAAAAATTTGAACAAAAACACATCCAAAAAGGAGAATCAATAAAATAAGTTTTTCTCTCATAATAATGATCGGTTATACAAATTACAGAAAATAATTGAGGGGTCGGGGAGTTTCCCGACTCCTCATCCTGAAGCCCAAAGGGCTTCAGGATCTCTATAGATTCTTTTGAAAAATTAACAAGAGATCCTTCGCTTTGCTCAGGATGAGTGGTCGGAGAAAAACTCCCCGACCCCTCAAATAATTACCAAAAAAGAGCAGACCCCTGTTATGTTCCCCAAAACAATAGAGATCCTTCAGCCCTTTGGGCTTCAGGATGAGCCGTTGGAAAAATTTCCCCAACGGCTCATTTTATACACAAAACTTCTTCCTGGTCAAAGGGGTTCGCGAAGGGTCTTATCAACGCGTATCTATATAGCCCCGTCTTACTGATCCCGGAAGACAGAACTCTTCCTATCCCGACACCTTTGGGGAAGATCCTGCTGAATTCCGAAGTGGTTACAACATCACCTCTTTTTATTTTCGCGTCTGGCGGAAGATATAACATTTTAACGGTACTTATTCCTGAACCGACGATAATGCCGTTGATCCGCTCACGTTTCAAAATACCTCCGGCTTTAAAATTCGGATGAGTGAGCAGCATAACACGACTCACATCAGCTTTGGCTTCAACCACTTTCCCAAGCAGTCCTTTAGAAGAACACACGGCGGAATTTTTTAAAACTCCGTCATCAGATCCTTTGTCGATGATAAACGACCCCATCCATTTATTGGGATCTCTCGCCACAACTTCCGCGGAGACGGTATCAAACCCTATCTTTTCTTTGAATTTTAAAAGTCTTCGAAGGCGCCTGTTTTCGTCTACAAGCTCCTTAAATCTTTCAAGCTCGAGCTGAAGATTGGCGCTTTTTTTTGATAAAACTTCGTTTTCTTTGATAAGCTTTTTTTTAGACCGGAAATACAGCGTACTTTTGGAATATAACTTGATCGGGAACAAAAAGGCTCTTATGGAAAGATTTTTGACACCCGTAATTGCAGACGGGACATAAAAAAAGAGCACCACGAGAACAACTGCCCATAAACCGATTACCCTGATATTCTTTTTTTTGAGGAATTTATACACATTGAATAGCTACCGCTTATTTCTGTAGACTGGAACCAACAGTCAATCTTTTAAGATATTTCAGCTCGCTAAGAACTTTTCCCGTTCCCAAAGCGACCGCCGTTAAAGGATCGTCAGCCAAATGTACAGGTAAACTGGTCTCCTCGGAAATAAGCTTATCCAGTCCCCTTAAAAGACTGCCGCCACCGGCAAGAATAATCCCCTTTTCGATCAGATCCGCCGACAGCTCCGGCGGGGTTCGCTCTAAAGTTATCCGAACCGCCTCGACTATTTGGGCGATCGGTTCGGAAAGCGCCTCTCGAACTTCTTCCGAGGTTATTGTGATCATTTTGGGAAGACCGGCAACAAGATCACGACCCCTGACATTCATCGACATTTCTTCTTCCATGGGATAACCGGAACCAATCCTGATCTTAATTTCTTCGGCAGTTCTCTCACCGACCATGAGATTATAAGTTCGTTTTAGGTAATTAATTATCGCGTCATCCATTTCATCTCCGCCGATACGGATAGACTTCGAAAAAACAACTCCCGCCAGAGAGATAACGGCCATCTCTGTCGTCCCACCGCCTATGTCTATGACCATATTTCCCGACGGCTCCTGAATGGGAAGCCCCACTCCTATGGAAGCCGCAACCGGCTCTTCAAGCATATACACTTCCCTCGCGCCGGCATGAAGCGCGGAATCTTTAACAGCGCGTTTCTCAACTTCCGTAATACCTGACGGAACAGCCACAACCATACGCGGACGCACCAAGCGACGTGAATTATGCACTTTTTTAATAAAATACCTCAGCATACTTTCCGCGATCTCAAAATCGGCGATAACACCATCGCGCATGGGTCTGATCGCGACAATGTTTCCCGGAGTTCTTCCAAGCATCCTTTTGGCTTCTTCGCCAACAGCCAATACGTTAGACGTGCCGGCTTCAATGGCTACCACGGAAGGTTCACAAAGAACGATTCCCTCACCTTTAAGATAAACTAAAGTGGTCGCGGTTCCCAGATCTATCCCCATATCGCTGGAAAAAAGCCCGAGTAAATTGTCATAATGTTTTTTGAGTTGATGTCGTATCATATTTCCGTGTCGGTTAAGATCTGTCAAATTATAAAATGGTAGGTGCTCTCTAAATATTGGTTAACGGAATGATATCAGATTATTATACGTTTGTCAAATTTTTTAATAAATAAGTTTATGGTTCATTTTATTAAGAAGTCCCTAAAATGCTTTTTGAGTACATACCTAAAATGTTTTAGCCTTACGAAGCTCTTTCTATTGCCCATTTTTCGCCCTATCCTCACACGTTAAATGCCCCGCAATTTTTCCAGATCCTCCATAAATCCCGGATATGATGTTTGCACACATTCAGTATCTTTAATTTTGCTCTCCCCCGTGGCAAGCAAACCCGCCACTGCCAAAGTCATCGCGATCCGATGGTCACCGAAACTGTCAAATTCCGCTCCATGTAACTTTTTTAAATTTCCCGATATGACCATATCCTCTCCGGATTCTTTTATTTCCGCGCCCAAACGGCGAAAATTCTCACGAATCGTTTTTACTCGATCCGTTTCTTTAACTTTTAATTCAGATATACCGCGCACAATTGTTTCACCTTCGGCTCTAAGCGCCGCCAGAACAAGGATCGGAACCTCATCTATTAAAAGCGGGATCTCTTCTTTCTCTATCACCACCGCTTTCAACTCCGAATACACAATTTCCAAATTACCGGATGGTTCAACTTCGTCTTTTGGATCAAAAACACGTATTTTCGCGCCCATTCTCCCCAGCACATTAATGAGTCCCATTCGAGTTGGGTTCAACCCCACGTTACGCAACACAATGCGTGAATCCTTGATCAAAAGCGCCGCGATGATAAAAAACGCCGCGCTTGATATATCCGCCGGTATCTTTATGTCTTTAGGCGTAAGTTCTTTTGCTCCCGATATCTCGGTCGTTAAGCCTTTTCTCTTTATGTCGGCATTCAAAAATTCCATCATTCGTTCAGTATGATCTCGAGATCGAAACGGTTCTTGAACGGTAGTTTTTCCCGACGCGAATAGACCTGCTATCAAAACGCACGACTTGACCTGCGCGCTGGCTACGGGCATAACATAATTTATTCCGGTTAACTTTTTTCCGCCCTTTATCTCCAACGGAGCGTGTCCTTTTCCATCGGCGGAGACAATTTCCGCGCCCATTTGCGAAAGCGGTTCGATGATCCTTCCCATGGGACGGGCTGTTAGGGATCTATCTCCCTCGATCCTGGTATCAAAGTTCTGCCCTACCGCGACGCCCGACATTATGCGCATGGTAGTGCCGGAATTACCCGCGTAAAGCGCCTCGGACGGTCTTTTAAGACCACTCAATCCTTTTCCGTGCACAACAATATTTCCTCCGGCAGACTCTATTTGAACGCCCATATCGCGAAAAGCTTTGAGCGTCCTCAAACAATCCTCTCCGGAAAGAAAATTTTTGACAGTGCTTATTCCGCGAGCGATCGAACCCAATATTACGGCTCTATGCGAAATACTCTTATCCGGCGGCACTTCCAATTCACCTTTTAATCCGCATTCGGCTTTTCGTATTTTCCAATCCATGTTTCACCTCGAATTTCGACCTTTTTTCCCTCTAAAACTTTCCTTTTCGAACGATCTCAAGCATATCTTCCGCAAGCGGTGCGGTAAACTCCATATATTTCCCGGTATCGGGATGGGTAAATCCAAGCCGTTCAGCATGAAGCGCCTGACGCGGAAATCTCGGATCCCCGCCATACCTCAGATCTCCAAGGATCGAATGAGAGATATGAGTCATATGCACCCGCACTTGATGCGTACGCCCCGTAAGCAGATCCACTCGAATAAAAGTGAACAGATCAAATCTCTTTAATACGTGATAAACCGTATGAGCGGACTTGCCTCCATCATAATCAACTTCCATCTTTTTTCTGTTTTCCTTGTGGCGCGCGATAGGCGCGTTAATTGTCCCATTATCGATCTCTACGCGTCCTTTTACTAACGCTAAATAACTTTTTTTGATCTGTCTTTCTTGGAATTGTTTGGACAAAGACCTTAATGCCTTCAGATTTTTCGCGACAACCATAACTCCGGAAGTATCTTTATCCAATCGGTGCACGATACCGGGTCTTAACTCATTATCGCTTTCAGGAAGATGTCCCAAATAGTGAAGCAGCGCGTTTACCAAAGTACCGTTTTTATTCCCCGCGCCGGGATGAACAACCAAACCGGCTGGCTTATTGATCACAATAACGCATTCATCCTCATAAATAATGTTGAGCGGTATATTCTCCGGCTCCAATTCCAAGACCCCGGGCGGAGAAAAAAGCGTAACCGAAACCGTATCATTTTCCTTAACGGAATAATTGGGTTTTATTTTTTTTTCGTTCACAAGCACATATCCGTTATCTATGAGAAATTTCGCGTAGACCCGAGAATATTCAACGCCGAGTTTACAGGTTAAATACTTATCAATTCGTTCTCGAGCTTCCTCATGGCAAATTTCAAATTTAAGCTTTTCCATACTCTTACAATCTCTCTATCCCTTAACCTTTTTGTTTTTAAACACAACAAATATCAACACTCCGCACAAAAAAGTTACCATACCTATAAATTGTGAAAGTTTTATGCTATAAAAAACGGAAAGTTCATCTCCTCTTAAAAAATCCATAAAAAATCTGAAAACACCATATATCATCAAATACGACGCGAACGCGCATCCGTCAAAAAAATGTTTTTTCCGTATTTTAAGAAGAACAAGAAAAAACGCGAATAGGATGAAACATGAATATAACTGTACCGGCATTCTCGAGACCAATTCACCCGGGAACGTAACAGCACAGCCGGATTCGACGACTTTTCCGTAACAACACCCGTTAAGAAAACAACCGATCCTGCCTATTGCCTGTCCCAAAACTATGTATGGAATGATCAAATCGGCAATTTTTCTGAAAGAGATCTTTTTTATACGGGTAAAAACCACCCCCGATATTACCGCTCCCGCGAGCGCGCCTTGAAAAGCCAGACCTCCTTCAAAAAACATCAAAATTCTAAGCGGGAACCGCATATAATATTCGGCATTGATGAACACGTATAAAAGGCGCCCTCCGATCAAGCCGCTGATTAAAACCAAGACCAAACAATCGACAACGTCGGATCGTTTAAGATCCGAGTCCTTGACATCCCGAAGAATAAAAATGGTTGAAATTAAAAATCCCAACGCCACACAAAGCCCGTAAGAATATAGCGTAAAAGGCCCAATGTTCAAAATTACACGATGCATTCGTTCCTAAAATCCCCCAAGTTAAGCAATCATCCCCCCCCCAAACAACCTCGTAGGTTGAACCTACGAGGTTCAACCTACGAGGTTGTTTTGGGGGGAGGATGGCAAATGATGATTAGTTTCTTCGTTTAAAGAGCATGGAAAAAATTAAGATAACCGCGCCTATCAGAATAAAACTGTCCGCGAGATTAAATATCGGCCACACACGAAAATCAATAAAATCTATGATATGCCCGAGTCTTAAACGATCAATTAAATTCCCCGCCGAACCGCCTAAAATAAAACAGAGCGCGAGGCTTTCCAGTTTGCTTAATTCATATTTTTTTTGAAAAAGAAAATAAATGATGATGATTATCGCCGCGCTCGTCACGACAGTAAACACGATCGGATATTGCTTGAACAATCCGAACGCGATACCGGTGTTGTATACAAGGGTCAGATGAAAACCTCCGTCGATTATGGGTATCCCCGAAGACACGGAAATAAATTTCTCCGCGCAAAATTTCGACGCTTGATCAATAAAACAAATAAAAAACGCGATAACTATGTAGAACATTGTTTACCCGTGATTTTTTTCGTTTTTTTCGGCTTCTTCCCGACATTTTATGCAACATTCCGCTTGCGGCATAGCTTGAAGACGTCCTTTGGGGATCGCTTCGCCGCACGAAGTACATATTCCATACTCTCCGTTATCCACCCTATTTATCGCGTCATCGATCTCATACAATCTTTTCCGTTCTCCTTCGGCCAATTCCAATGAAAATTCTCTATCATATTGGTCCGTCGCCATATCAGCCATGTGAATGGAATACCCGGAAAGATCTCCTGAGGCGTCTTTCATGGATTTATTGAGAGTATCCCCTTTTAGATTAACGATCTCTTCAAGAATCTCGACTTTTTCATCAACAAGTTTTTTTCTAACGGCTTTCAGATCTTTCGCTGAAAATATTTTACTTTTCCGAGCACGCTTTTTTTTAACCATTGTCGCTCCTTTCAAGAATTACTTTATTGCATCTTCGGCATAAATCCGAAAATTCTTTATTTTCACCAACCGTTTTACAAAAATTCCAGCACCTTTCACATTTTTTACCGGCGGCTCTGGTCACCATAGCTTTTATCTTTAGTTCACCCGGGACATCTTCCATCTCAGGAGACACTTTACCAGCAATAAGAACTTCAGAAACCTTAAAAATCCCGGCAAAAAGTGTTTCGCTCGTTTTTATAAACTCCCTCATCCGGCTATCGTCTGAATACAATTCAACCGCGGCTTCTAAAGAACTTCCAATCAATCCATTCTCACGTTTTAATTCGAGAAGCTTCATAACGCCGTCTCTCAAAGCTAATATTTGACTCCACTTAGTATTTAGCTCTTCGCTTTCCGACCGACGAGAAGTTTTATCTGTATCCGGCCAGTCAGCCATATGAACACTTCCCTCTTTACCAACAAAATCCATCAGTTTCCAAACTTCCTCCGTTGTAAACGAGAGGATCGGAGACAGAATCCGAGTTAAAGTGTTCAATATTTCAAAAATAACAGTCTGAACACTGCGCCGAACTTTTGAATCCGCCCCTTCCACATACAAAGTATCTTTTGAAATATCAAGATAAAACGCGCTTATTTCATACACGCAAAAATTATAAACCACACGATACACCTTATAGAACTCATACTTTTCGTAACAAGCCGTAATTTCTTTCGCCAGATCGTTCAGGCGAGAGATCATCCACCTGTCAATTTCGGGCATATCCTTCGTCTCGACTTTATCTCTCAGCACGTCAAAATCGTATAAGTTACTCAAGAGAAACCGAAACGTATTTCGTATTTTCCGATAACCATCCGCTAAGCGCTCCAATATTTCGGAAGAAACTTTAATATCTCCCATATAGTCGCTGGACGCCACCCATAATCTGAGTATGTCCGCGCCGTACTTTCTCATAACCTCATCGGGACTGATCACATTCCCGATAGATTTGGACATTTTTTTTCCATCCGCGTCCACTACAAACCCGTGTGTTAACACTTTTTTGTAAGGAGCCTTTTCGTTTATCCCCATTGACGTAATGAGAGACGCCTGAAACCAGCCCCTATGCTGATCCGAACCCTCAAGGTATAGATCCGCCGGCGCGCTCAATTCATCTCTGGCCTCAAGGACCGCTCTATGGCTTATTCCCGAATCGAACCAAACGTCAAGAATATCATTTTCTTTCACAAACTCTTTTTCGCCGCACTTTCGACAAACCGTACCTTTCTCGATCATCTCACTCACAGGCTTTTCGAACCAAGCGTCCGCGCCACAGTCCCGAGTAAATCCGGCGACTTTGCGAATAATACGCTCGTTTGTAAAAGCTTTGCCGCAAGACGCGCACCGAAAAGCCGGAATGGGAACTCCCCAATACCTTTGGCGCGAAAGACACCAATCCGGCCTCATTTTTACCATTGTCCCGATACGGTCTTTTGAGGCAGGCGGAACCCATTCCACTTTTTTATTTATTACCCGAGCCATTTTTTTCCGCAAGTCCAAATGGTCGATCCTCATAAACCACTGTTCCGTCGCTCTAAAAATGATCGGCTCTTTACAACGCCAGCAATGCGGATAAGAGTGAGTTATATCTTCCGTCATAATAAGCGTCTCGTCAGAACGCATTTTCTCTATTATGGACTTATTCGCTTTAAAAACATTTTCTCCCGCAAAAACGCCCGCCTCTTCCGAAAAAACTCCCGTAGGCTCAACCGGCATGATAATTGGAAGATCATATTTTTTCCCCGTAAAATAGTCATCCTGCCCATGCCCCGGAGCGGTATGCACACACCCCGTCCCTTCCTCTTTTGTCACATAATCTGCCAAAACAACTTTTGAAAGGCGATCGATAAAAGGATGCTCGGCATTTTCTATAAGATCGGCAATTTCCTTGCCGGTCTTTTCTTCTGTAATACGATAGTCTCTCAAACCAAACTTTTCCATGGCAGGCTTTACCGCGTCACTCGCCATTATCCAGGTTTCTCCGTTCGCCTCAAGAAAAGCGTAATTAAATTCCGGATGCAATGCAACAGCCACATTCGCCAAAAGTGTCCATGGAGTGGTAGTCCATATGACAAAAAATGTTTTGTTCTTTTTGGAAGACTCAATCTTAGCCTGAAACTTTACATATACCGAAGGCGAAGTTTTGTCGAAATATTCAACTTCCGCCTCAGCCAAAGCGGTTTCACACTTCCGGCACCAATTGACAGGTTTTAAATCCTTGTAGATATAATTTTTTTCATACAAATCCGCTAAGGATTCCAGAATATCCGCCTCATAATCTTTCGTCAAAGTCAAATATGGGTTTTTCCACTCGCCGAATATGCCAAGCCTTTCAAATTCTCCGGACTGAATTTTTACATACTTCATCGCGTAAGCGTAAGCCTTTTTACGAAACTTAACCTGATCAATATCATCCTTAGAGAGCTTTAACTCTTTGAAAAGCTGGTGTTCCACCGGAAGTCCGTGACAATCCCACCCCGGAACAAAAGGCGAAAAATGTCCGCGCAGAGTAAAATACTTCACGCATATGTCTTTAAGAATTTTGTTAAGAACATGCCCCAGATGAATGTGACCGTTCGCGTAAGGAGGGCCGTCATGAAGAATAAAAACCTTTTTTGATTTCTTCCGTTTTTTGATGATTTCGGCATAAATATCTTCTTTTTGCCACAATTTGAGGATCTCAGGTTCTTTCTGAGGCAAATTGGCTTTCATTGAAAACGTCGTACGCGGCAAATTAAGCGTATCTTTATACCCTGATTTTTTCTTTTCTTTGTTTTCTTTCATAAGTACCACGGGCGGGGAAACCCCGCCCCTACGTTATTGTTATTCAAATGCAAAACCAAAAAAAACCGCTCCAACATTATTGTTATCCGAATGTGAAATCGGGGAAAACCCGCTCCTACATTGTTGTTATTCGAAATCGTAGGGGCACGGCATGCCGTGCCCTTTGTCATTATTTGAATGTTCGTTACAGTATCACGTACGGGAAAACCCCGCCCCTACCCTATATAATCGGTTTAAGTCTTTCAAGCGTCTCCGGTGGAATCGCTTCTCTCGGAGTAACCAACGCTGTCTTTATCGCGTCAGCACACGAACACTCTTTTGTTTCCGGAATACTCGGGATAACATTGTTCAACATTTTTTTAGCGGTCTCTACGTTTTTATTAAGGTTTGCTATTATCATGTCAATGGAAACGTCTTCCGCTTCCGGACCCATCCGCCATGAATCATAATCCGTTACCATCGCGATCGTCGAATAACAAATCCCCGCTTCTCTCGCGAGCCGCGCTTCGGGCATATTCGTCATACCGATAATGTCAACGCCCCAGCTCTTATAGAGATATGATTCCGCTTTTGTCGAAAACGCGGGACCTTCCATGTTTATATACGTTCCGCCGTCATGGATCCTAACATCCAGGTCTCTATTTTTTTCATAAATAAGATCTTTTAGTTCCAAACAAACCGGCTCGGCAAGTGAAACATGCGCAACCGCTCCATCCCCGAAAAAAGTCGTCGGACGAGCCTGATTGGTCCTGTCAATAAACTGATCGACAAGAACAATGTCCAAAGGACGAATTTCTTCTTTGAGACTACCCACCGCGGAAACAGATATGATTCTGTCCACACCCAACATTTTAAACGCATAAATATTCGCCCTGAAATTTATTTCTGACGGCAAAATCGTGTGCCCTTTTCCGTGCCTTGGAAGAAAAACCGAGTCGCGCCCCGCAAGGCGGCCGATAACAAACTCCCCGGAAGGATCCCCGAAAGGAGTTCCCACCCGTTTTCTTTCTACGACTTCCATCCCTTCCATCTTATAAAGCGCGCTTCCTCCGATAATCCCGATCTTGCTCATAAGTCTATAACCTCCACGATTTTATTTCTTCCGCTTTTGCCCGTAACTATTCTTACATCTTTTTTCGCGACCTTAAACTTCTTGGCGATTACGCCTAGCGCCGCTTTATTCGCCTTCCCATCAGTCGGCGCGGCCTTAACATACACTTTTATAAGCCCATCCTTTTCAATAAATTCTTCCCTGGACGATCTCGGACACACTTTAACGGTTAATTTCATTTTCACCATTCACGGGCGGCCACAAGGGTCGCCCCTTGTACATTGTCACAATTCAGGTAACAAATCGATAGTGACCGGGGGCACCCGACCATTTTGTCACCTCTTCAATTAATCGGACAAGGCAGGCCTTGTCCCTACGAATAATATAAAACATGCCACAACAAATCGTAGGGGCCGGGCCTGCCCGGCCCTTTTATCCCCATCATCATTGATAACCTTTATATGTTGATGCCATTATAAACTGTATTAAATAACCATTATCCAATCCTATACGCGATCTGGTAAAGAAGATTTACCACCAAACTCTTCACAACACTCAAAACAAGAAACGCGACTATCGGTGAAAAATCTATTGCTCCGATACGAAGCGGAAGAGCCCGAAACGGCGCCAATAACGGATCCGTGATTTTATAGATCACTCGAACAATTTCGTTATAAGGATCCGCGCCAACCCACGAAATAATTATCCTTATTATCAGAATAAAATACAAAATGTTGAAAACCAAAGACACAAAAAGAGCAATGCTTTTCACTATTTCAGCCAGAATAAACACTTCTACCCCCCGGAGATCTCCTCAGACCGCGTTTTCGCTTTCGTAATCGCATTTTTTAAAATTTTTCCAAACCCTTCCGCTTCAAAAACCTCCAAAGCCGCCTCGGTAGTCCCTTTTTTTGAAGCAACTTTCGCGATCAATTCTTTAGATGAAACATTTCCCTCTTTCAGAAGCTTCGAAGCACCGAACAATGTCTGACGCACAAGTTTTTTTGAAGTATCCTCATTTAAACCCAAACTCACTCCCGCGTTTATCATCTCATTCGCCAGATAAAAAAGATACGCCGGTCCGCTTCCGGAAAGCGCCGTAACGCAATCAAACAATTCTTCCTCGATTTCCACCACGTCTCCAATACCCGAGAAAATAGTTTTCACTTCCTCTATTACGCCGCTCGCCATATCGTTATGAGCAACGCATGTTATGCTTTCACTCACAAACGCCGCAATATTCGGCATAACTCTAACCACGGGCACTTTTTTCCCAATTTTCTTTAAGATCGTATCTATTTTTATCCCCGCCGCGATCGATATAACAGTCTGCTCTTTTATTCCCGGCGCGATTTCTTCCAATAAACCGCCAAGATCATGCGGTTTCACCGCGACAAGCAAAATATTCGCTTCGCGAACCACATTAGACAAATCTCCCCGCCGACACCCCGTTTCCTTCGACAAACAATCTGCCTTTTCAATAACCTTATCGTACAATAGAATAGATCCCGGTTTAATATGTTCTTTCCCAACCATCCCGCAAACGATCGCCCCGGCCATATTCCCGCACCCAATAACCCCGATTACATATTCTTTCATAGCCCCACCCTCACCATATTATGTTTAATAGATGGTTAAAAGTATCACAATTTCCCCCCAATGTCAATGACCCCTCAAAATTAACTCACCTTCGCAAAATAGGTATACCAAAATCCAAAACCACTACACACATCGCCGCACTCAAATCCACTTTCGATATTTTGCTTAAGCTGATTTGAGTAAATCAAGCATCTGCGCATTCATTATTTTTAGTTCCGCAATATTATGTACCTCAATGGGTGGAAGTTGAAAAATGATAAGTTTTGCTAATTTTTGATAGTATTTTGGGGCGTTCGGATTAAGACTTCTTAGTTTTTCCATTTGAGTGAATTTTCGTCCTGTTAAAATTTTGTATATTTTCGTCAACGTGGTTATGTCGTCATTCTGAAGAGCGCGTAAAGCGGACAAAACTCCGTGTATATTAACAAAATTAGAAGAAGAATCGGACTCAAAGACCAATGATTTGACATTTTCAGGCAATTTTTCTATGAACGCCATATCGCTGAGCGCAACGTCAACAAGATTGTTCGGGTCCATCGCTAAAGTTGATACTCTGTCAAGTAATTCCTGTTTTGAAACAAACTCAATCTTTTCCTTTATTCTGTCATCCCTCTTATTATCACGTGCAATTTTTAACAAGTCCGTAACAAAGATCGTGTCTAAACCTTCTCGAAAGTCTTTCACCAGATCTTTACAAATTACATGAATAAGTGTTTTTTGCGCGGGTATTATCGGCTGTGGGCAAATTTCAGATATTAAATTCATTCCCCTTTTGTTTTTTTGTATCGTCTTTTTTTCTGCATCCGGATGAGTTCTCTCATGAATGCCGCGCGGATTCGAATCCGGAATTTCAAGATTGACTCTTAACTTTTCAGAACTATTCGACAAACTTATTCTATGTCCAATTATCGCTTGTTTAGGCTGGCTTTTCGCGCTTTGAACAGGTTCT
>JADHWG010000026.1 GCA_016783605.1 Candidatus Omnitrophota bacterium
AAAATAGGCATAGGCGAACGGACTCACTTTGCCCCAGCATTATTTTCAAGATATGCGCATCGGAAGTATGTTTACCCATCAGTTGCACAAAAGCCTGCAGAATTTATTGACTGGCTTGAGAAAACTGTTAAAAAAGACAAATATGACGTGCTTATTACTCCTGAGGAAGAGACGGAGTTGCTAATAGCCGCCAACAAAGAAAAAGTAGAACAGTTTGTTAAGGTTGCTATCCCGGATTATGAGAAGATCTTATGCGTTAGAGACAAATTTAAAGTGCTTAAATATGCGGACAATATATCGGTACCCGTACCGGAGACAAGATGCGCGTCATCTTTTAAGAATATCAAGAACAATTTGAAAGATTTACAATATCCTGTAGTTCTAAAGCCGCGCATTGGTACTGGTGCCAAGGGAATAAAGTATTTGCGCGATAATGATGATTTCGAACAGCTTGAGAATGGATTATTTAAAAAATATGGAGATTTTTTGATTCAAGAATATATTCCGGGGGATGAGTATTATGGGGTATCGGTTATTTTTAATCGAAAAGGTAAGATGCGCAGTGCATTTGTGCATAAAAAAATACGACAGTATCCAATAACCGGCGGGGTTAGCACTTATGCTGTGTCTGTCAAGTATCCTGAATTGGTAGCATTGGCGGAGAAAATGCTGGAATCTATTGGGTGGTATGGAGTGGCTAACATTGAGTTCAAAATTGATAAGAGAAACAACATGCCTAAACTTATGGAGGTAAATCCACGATTTTGGGGCTCGTTGCACCTGGCGGTTAAGTCCGGCATGAATTTTCCATATTTGTTATATCAGTTAGCACTTACAGGAGACATCGATACTGTGTTTGATTATCAGGAAGGGATAAAGCTTAGATGGTTAGTGCAGGGGGATTTCTTGAATTTTGCTTCCAGTTTGGCAAAGAAACATGCTATCGATTGGAAGTTTTTTAAGTTTTATGAAAAGGATTTGCATTATGCGGTTCTTTCTTTATCGGATCCCATGCCGATTTTAGGCAAGATCTTATCGCTGATAGACTATTGTACAAGCGAGGAAATGAGGCGGTTTCATGATTAATGCCGTTTCTGTGGATTTAGAAGATTGGTATCATATCTGTGGCCTTAAAAATGGTCAATGGGTGAAGGAATGGAATCAATATTCCGCGCATTTGGAAAAAAGTGTAGATAAAATTCTTGCACTATTAGATAAATATGAGGTATTGGCAACATTTTTTGTTGTCGGATATGTAGCTGAAAAAAATCCTCGACTTATTCAAAAAATAGCAAATATGGGACATGAAATAGCAAGCCATGGTTATTTTCATCGTCGCATATTTGATATGACACCTGAAGTTTTTGAGGAAGATCTAAAGCGGTCAAAAAGTGTTATAGAAGCTATAACAGGTAAAAAGGTGCGCGGATATCGAGCGCCGGAATGGTCTCTTAAAGAAGAAACAAGATGGGCGTTAGACATATTAAAGAAAAATGGATTTGAATATGATGCCAGTGCGAATCCGATGAGTTATTTAAGCGGAAAAGGGTTTGGTTTGATTCCATGTGAGATAAAAACTAAGTGTGGAAAAATACACGAATTTCCGTTATCGACAGTTCGAATGTTTGCTGAACGTATACCTTTTTCCGGGGGGTTGCCGTTAAGGGTGGTTCCGTATTGCAACGTGTTCAGTTTTTTTAAGAGCTTTAATAAAAAGAGGGTGCCGGTGATGCTGTATTTGCATTCTTGGGAGTTTGACATACATCACCCCAAAGTAGATTTGCCGCTCAATAGAAAGTTTATGCATTACTTTAACTGTAAGGTCACTCCAATTAAAGTGGAGAAGCTTTTCCAGTATTTTAATTTTACGACAATTGAGAATGTTTTGGTTCCGGAGATGTCTCGAGAAACGAATCGCGTTTTCACAAAAAAGCCTGCGATACACAAGGAATATGTGATCTCGAGCAGTTTAACATTTATCGGTTTTCTACTGGCGTACAGTTTGCTATTTGCTTTGCCAAAGTTTATGGGGTTATACTCACTTTTTGCTCTTTTGATAGGAATGACAATATTATACTGGCCGTGGACCACTATATCAAATTGCGTTGAAAGCATTAAGAAAAGGATAAAAAAATAAGATGTTTCAAAGAAAGATGTTTTTAACCATAGCTAAGTTTGTTACAAAATTCTGGATGGGAATTTTAATAGGAGCAGTTTTTCTAACCGCGTTTTCCATTATATTCGCGTGGAAAATAGAGCTGGATACGAATATCATGCACCTCCTTCCTACGAATAACAAAGTAGTGAATGATTTTCATGAGGCCGCGGAGGTTTTTGATTTTAGCAATAATCTCATAGTGGTTATTGAAAAGAATGGAACATATAGTGATGCCCAAGTCGAAAAATTTACGAATGAGTTTGCGATTTTGCTGGGAAAGTCAAATCTAATCAGAAAAATTGATCATAAACTTCCGAAGATTTCTTTTAATAAAAACACGCCGCGCGTTGAAGATAAATTTGATGTGGTTTATAAGCCGTATCAGTCACAAAATAAAGACGCGTTTTTGATGTTCATATTTCCGGCAAAACCCTCCAAGGACATTAAGTTTTCCGGCGAGATCATGAAAGAAGTTCGAAATATTGAAGAACAGGTTAGGAAAAACAACAAAGGGTTTAACGAGTTAAAAATAAATTATACCGGTGGATATGTTATTACCTTGGAAGAATCCAGAAACATGGAGAGAAACGTTAAGGTAACTGTTGTCGTTTCTTTTGTATGCGTATTTTTGCTTTTTCTCATAGCTTTCAAAAGAATCGATGTTATTTTTCATATAAGTATTCCATTGGTTATGGCGGTTATATGGACGACGTCAGTGGCATTTTTTGTCGTGGGATCTTTGAATATGCTAACGATTGCTTTCGCGGCCATACTGGCGGGAGTAGGGGTGGATTTTGGAATTCATATTTATAACCGGTATTTGTTTGAAATATCATCCGGTAGGAGTGTTGTCACGGCAGTACAAAATACGATTGTTACAACGGGGGAAAGTATTTTGTACAGCTGCGTTACGACTTCGCTGGCGTTTTATTCACTGTTTTTTACGAATTTTAGGGGTGCGTCAGAATTTGGGTTATTGATCGGAACGGGTATAATTATGTGTTTTGTAGCAATGATTTTCGTTTTGCCGGCGCTTCTTATTTTAGGAGAGAAGCTCGGAAAAAAGTATAATGTGCCCGAAAAGGAATTGTTTAATTTGGTTTATCTGGCGAACAAAATCAAGAAGCATGGGAAGGGTATTGCCGGTTTGTGTTGTGCGTTAGTGCTTGTATTCGGAGCGTGGGCACTTTCAGTACGTGGTATGCCTCAGTTTGATAACAGTCTTGAAACCATGAGTTCTCAGGAAAACAGCGCGCTAAAATTGCAAAAAGAACTTTTGGATAAATTTGGGAATTGCTATGAACCGATAGTAGTTTATTCTAAAAGTAAAGATCCGAATAAAAATGTCAAGATCATGGAAAAAATTACATCCAGGGCGAGGAAGTTAAAGGAAGATGGTGTTATAACAAGATACGAAAGTATTTTTAAGTATGTTCCTTCTTCCGGCGATAAAGGACAATTGGTAAGCAGCATTCTGCCGAAGAAAAATGCGGAAAGAAGTATGGAAATACTTTTGGAGAAACTTAAAAATGATGAGGCAAAACAGGATGAATACAATTTTCTTTTGGAGAAAAAAAGTGACATATTGTTCCTTGTGAATTCTGAAAAGTCGTTTGAAGGGATAACTTACGCGGAATTAAAGCGATTTCTGCCGGAGATGCTGTTTCGTAAATTTTTTGTTGAGGCTGAAAATGAAGATTATTATTCGGTTTTGTATGTCTATCTTCCGAATAGGATTGTAACGGAGGCGGAAGAGGTGTCTTTAAAAGAATCTTTTGGTATTGATACAGAAGATGTAAAGTTTACAGGTGTTAGTTTTATGATCAGAGAGTTGGAAAGCATGATGAAAACGGAAATTAGAAATATTATGCTTGTAGGCGGCGTTGTATTATTGCTCGTTTTAATGGGGATTTATAAAAAACTTACTCTGGCATTCATTTCCGTTGTGCCTCTTTTGTTTGGAATTTGCGTCACTCTCGTGTTTATGGTTAGTTTTAACATCAGGCTTAATTATATGAATATTATCGCATTTCCGCTTATTTTAGGCATGGGAATTGATGACGGTATCCATATGATTCACAGATATTTTGAAGATGACGCGAAAAACATAGGAGTTATGATAAAACAGACCGGACGGGCGGTCTTACTAACGTCTTTAACTACAATGATCGGGTTTGGATCATTGATATTATCAAAACATAACGGATTAATTTCGTTGGGGATAATTACAGTTGTGGGGATCGGCGCTTGTTTATTCGCGTCTTTATTTGTGTTGCCGGGACTTTTAATGATTGTGGACAAGAAGGTATGAAAAAAAATTTCTTAAATAAAGATTATGCCTACAAAATATCGGTTTGGTTTGCAGGGATTCTTCCTGTATGGTTTCTCCGAAGTATAGCAAAAATTGTGGCTTTTTTTGGATATATTTTCTTTGATAAGGCAAGGAACAATGTTAGACAAAATCTCGCTCAAATATATGATGATCCCAAACTGATTGAGACAACGACGAAAAATATTTTTTTAAATTACGGAAAATATATCTCTGATTGGGCTAAGCTGAATCATGTAAAAATTGGTAAATTGGGAAAATGGTTCAGTTCTTTTCAAGGAGAAGAAGTTATTAAAAAAGGGCTTAGCAAAGGAAAGGGAATCATTCTTTTAACGGCGCATCTCGGTAATTGGGAACTGGGAGGACTTTTTTTTAGTCATAGAAAAATCCCTATCAATGTTATTACCGCCCAGGATGATATTAAGGGTTTGGCGGAGATTAGAGAAAATAGCCGAAAGGCACAAAATATAAAGACCATAACAATTAACAACGATTCTTTATTTTTTATAGACATAGTAAACGCGCTTCAGAAAAATGAGCTTGTCGCGATGCTTATAGACAGATATGAAGGGCGCAATTGTGTTGAGGTTGATTTTTTCGGAAGACCGACATGTTTTCCTATGGGTCCCGTACAGCTTGCCAAAAGTACGGGGGCCGCGATTATTCCGGCGTTCATAGTTGCGGACGAAAAAGGTAAATATAAGGCCATTGCTGATTCTGTGGTTGAGATGGAGTTTACGGGCGATACAAGGGAAGATATTAAAAAGAATACCGAAAAATTGGTTCGAATTCTCGAAAAATACATATTGCAGTATTCGGATCAGTGGTACAATTTTACAAATCTTTGGGGAAAGAAGCATGAGTAAGCGGGTAGTTATTACAGGAGCCGGAGTGTTAACCTGTCTGGGAAGAGGGCTTGAGAAAACTTATGAAGCCTTTTTGCGGGAAGAGAGCAAACTTTCTAAAATAATGACTTTTACTACAAACAGATACGCTTCGGAAAATGGAGGCGTGGTAGAAGACTGTCTTATTGATAAGGATCTTGACGAAACTGAAAGTGCCGGATTGGATAGGTCCTCACATATTGTTTATACAGCTTGCAAAGATGCTCTTTCCTCCGCTTTAGTTGATTTAAATCAATTGCGTTTTACCAAAACACCGGTTTATTTGGGAACTACTTTGGGAGGGACATTGAAGGGGCAGATATTTCACCATGATTATGTATTAAAGCAAAATAAAAGAAAAAGAGCGTTTCTTTTGAAGGATTATCTCGCGTGTAACCAAACTGTTAATCTATCCAAAAAATTCAATCTTACGGGAGAGGCGCTTCTTTTGAATAATGCTTGCGCGTCAGGATTAAACGCCATTGGGGTTGCTTTTAGCAAGATTCGCAACGGATATGAGGATTTTGTGGTTGCGGGTGGATATGATGTTATGTCGAAGTTTGTATATGCCGGATTTAATTCATTACAGCTTTTAGCGTCGGGAAAATGCCGTCCATTTGATAAAAATAGAAGCGGGTTGGTTTTGGGTGAAGGAGCCGGTGTTGTTGTAGTGGAGGAACTGGATCATGCTGTGAAACGTGGAGCTGCGATTTTAGCGGAGATTATCGGATTTGGTCAAACTGCGGACGCGTATCATCTCACAAAGCCGGATCCACAAGCGATCGGAGCGACTGAAGCGATAAAAACGGCTAAAGAAATGGCGGGGATAGCAACAAATGACATTGATTATATTAACGCGCATGGTACGGGAACTCTTGCCAATGATTCTATGGAATCGACAGCTATTATTACCGCGTTAGGTGAAGGTTCCCAAAAAATACCGGTAAGCTCAACGAAACCGATGACCGGACATATGTTGGGCGGCACAGGTGCTGTCGAAGCGGTATTTTCTTTACTGTCGATCAGTAAAAATATTGTTCCCGGGAATTTGAATTATGAAACATTTGACGCGGAATGCGACTTAAATATAGCGCGAGAAAAAATGGAGAGAAACGAAATAAAAACAGTAATGTCCAACTCTTTTGGTTTTGGCGGGTCTAATAGCAGTATTATTTTGAGGGAATTAAATGAAAACTGATGGTGTTTTTATAACGGGAATAGGCTGTATCGGAGATTTCGGCGCGGGAAAACTGGAATTTAAAGATTTTTTTGACCATGTTGGTCGTGTTAAAAAAAAGACATTAGATTTTGATTTTAACGACTATATGGATACGGCAATGCTGCGCCGCGCGGATGAGAACTCTTGTTTTTCGTCTGTTGCCGTTAAAATGGCAATAGATGACGCGGGGTTAGAGATGGAAAAATACGCCGCGGGAAAAATTGGCATGGTAATGGCTACCACGCATGGTCCGCTCGCGTATACGTTGGAGTATCATCAGGAGATGATTGTCGGGGATGCTCATATGGTGAGCCCTTTACTTTTTTCAAATTCTTTGCCGAATACGATGGCGAGTTATGTAGGAAATATTTTTAAAATTTGTGGCGCCACAATAACACTTACCGGATATAACGCTGTTTTGCAGGCGATAAAATGCGGAGGAGAACTGATTTCCGGAGGTGTTGTGGATGCTTGTCTGGTAGGGGGAGTAGATATTTATAACGACGTGCTTAAAGAATCATACCAAAATTGTGTGAAAAACTCTGAGAAAATATCGGACAGTTTTGGTGGAAGCGGGGCTATTGTTCTTGAAACATCGCAGTCCATAAAAAAGAGAAAAATTGAACCGTACGCGAAACTATTACGGGCAGAAATTAGCACTCTTAATTATTCGCAGTTGGATAGATATAAAGAGATGGTGATAAATTTAATGAGTAATGTGGAAGATGATGGTGTAGAACAGATTATAACGTCATCTTGGGATAATGAAGAATGCCAAAGAGGGATGACTGTGATTTTAGAAAATGTAAAAAAAACTATTCCGATAGTTGATTGTTCCGATAAGTTTGCTTATACATTCGCGGCGGGCGAGATGTTCAAGGTTATTTTTGCTCTTCTAAAAGTGTCATATGAAAAACGGAATAAAATTTTAGTGCAAAGTGTTACTAAATTGGGATCATGTGGCAGTCTTTTGTTGGGAGGTTGCGGTAGTGAAATTTGAACGAATACATGTTGAATTAACAAATAGATGCAACTTTTCGTGTCAGTTTTGTCCTGATGGAGTGATGACAAGAAAACGTGGAGAGATGGAGTTTGATCTTTTTAAAAAGATAGTGGGAGAGATAGCTGAGGAGCAGTTGACGGAGATGATATTATTGCATGTTATGGGAGAGACGCTTTTATGCGAATATTTTGCCGAAGCAATTAACTATATACACAGTAAGGGGTTAAAGGTGTGTCTTACTACGAACGGTGCGTTGATGTCGACTGAAAATACCGCGAAATTAATCGAACAAGAAGTAGACCACATTATTTTTTCGGTTCAGACCCCCGAAAAAAAATCTTTTGAACTGCGAAAAGCAAATATGGCGTTTACGGAATATGAAAGCATCATATCGGCATCAATTGCCCGGATATTGAAAAATAGCCGAAAGACGTATCTCTCGCTATCTTTTTTGACAACGCCATTTAAAAAGATTCTTATGCCCAACTGTGAAACGAAAATAATTGGTAATAATAGTGAGCTAAGAGAGTATTTTTGTCAGTGGGTAGAAGCGATAGTTGAAAAAATAGAAGACGATGTAATGGAAAGGGAGATAAATAAAAATCGGCAGGTCGTTGAAAAACAACTGCAAAAAGCTAATTTATTGGGTTGGAGTCAGATCAAACTGACTGATAAGTTTATATTGGAAACACGCGTAATGGGTGATTGGGTACACGCGGGGTTGCGTAAAGGTCAAGTGAGTCGTGCGAAAATTGGATATTGTCAGGGGTTGCGTGAGCATTTTAGTGTGTTATGGAACGGGGATCTAACTTTTTGTTGCGTGGATTATAATGGAGAGACGACGTTTGGGAATATAAAAGATATTTCGTTAAAAGAAGCACTAAAAAAAAGGGAAGTTCAAAAAGTAATAAAAGGTTTTGATAGGTTAATGGTAGTGCATCCATATTGTCAAAAATGTCTTGGTGACGGATCTTTATTGAGGTCTTTAGTTCGCCAAATAGGTTCGATTTTGTATTTTAAAGTATTTAGAAAGTTTTGGAAAAAAAAACGAGTTGTGTAAATGAAAGATAAAACGATAGTTATAACAGGAATGGGCGCGGTAACTCCTTTGGATATGGGAAAAGGAGTTGACGTTTTCTGGCAGAAACTTTGTCAGGGAGATAACGGGCTCAGTTCTATACGTTCTATTGATGTGAATGGGTTTGAATGTCAAATCGGCGGTGAAATTCACGGACTTGAAAGGTGTTTGAATGGCTTGGTGCCTGATACTTGCAGTCGAGCTGTTAAGTTGTTTGCTTTAGCGGTTAAGCAGGCTAAAGCAAATGCTGGAATAATAGATAACATAGGTAAAGTTGGTATTTGTTGTGGAAGTGTGTTGGGGTGTATTGACCTCGAGGAGAATTATCTGGAAAAGGCGTTTTTTACGGATAAGAAGAAAGACCGTCAACTATTAAAGGGGACCCCTATTCAAGCTATTCCGAGTTTCGCGGCGGAAATGTTTGATTTTAAAGGTCCAAACTTTTCCGTAAATACGGCTTGTTCTTCCGCCGGCGATGCTGTAATTTTATCCGCGAATGAAATCAGGAACGGACGAGCGGATATTATGGTTGCGGGTGGAGTTGAGATCTTTAGTGAATTTTTGTTTAGAGGATTCAGCGCCATCGGAGCGCTCACTAAAGATGGAAAAGTACGTCCTTTTGATAAAAACCGTACAGGCTTAGCCGTTTCAGAAGGCGCGGGTGTTCTTGTTTTGGAAGAGAAAGAGCATGCGTTGGCGCGTAATGCTGAGGTATATTGTACCTTGGCAGGTGGAAGTTCAACCGTGGACGCGTATAATCTTGTTCGTCCTCATGTAGAGGGGCAAGGATTGTCGAAGGCCATAACAAAAGCGATAAATAGTGCCGGAGTACAACCGCAAGATATCGATTATATTTCCGCGCATGGAACCGGTACCTATCATAATGACTTGGCAGAAACAAAGGCGATAAAACGGGCTTTTGGAAAGCAGGCGAAATCGGTAAAAATAACCGCCATAAAGTCTATGATCGGTCACACTATGGGCGCGTCAGCTGTTTTGGGAGCGATAAGTTGTGTGATGGCGATAAAAGATAACATAATTCCTCCAACAATTAACTATAAGACACCTGATGCTGAGTGTGATTTGAATTATGTGACTGGTGGATTTTGCGCGAAAAAAGTGAATATGGGTATGGTGTTGGCCGCCGGGTTTGGCGGGCAAAATAGTACATTGATTTTTAAAGAGAAATAATCATATGGATCAGAAAATTGCAATAAGAGGAACGAGTTGTATTACAGGTTTAGGCGAAGGAATGGATGTCTGGCTTGACGCGATACAGAAAGGCAAGGCAATCGAACCGATCATAGATGCCGATATGTTTCAAACAGAGATCAATGCTTTGCAAAAGGGACCGTATGAGATGTATCGCGTGCAGAAAATAACGGCGATCACTTTGCTAAAAGCGCTTGAAAATGCTCGTATCAAAGTAACAGAAGGTAACGCGGAGCGAGTATCAATTTTATTCGGCAGTTCATATGAAGTAGAAAGATTTAAATCAGAATTTTTTAAGACGTACAGAGAAAGCGAACCTGAACTTACCAGTCCTTCGATTTTTCCTTATACGTCATCTAGTGCGATTTCGGCCGCGTTATCAATTTTATTCGGAATTAAGGGAACGAATATTACGTTTTCCAATGGAATAACATCAGCCTCTGAGGCGATAATTGCGGGGCGCGATCTTTTGGTTTCCAAAAAAACAGATGTGGCTGTTATTATTGGAACAAATTTCTTTTGCGATGATTTTGATGTGGAGCTCCATACTTGCGGATTTCAGCAGGAGTGCTGTGCCGCGATAGTACTTGAAAGAGCGGACGGAATAAAGCCCACTAAAAAAAACACATATGCCAAAATAGAACAACTCCATCATGGTTTCAAGGAAAATAGTGGAATAAGAGGCTGGAACGGATGTACCATAACGAACATGGAAAATAGTTTTGGTCAAGATCTTGTTGTAAAAGATGCTCGGGAGCAACCCTGGAAAACCGTAAATTCGTGCGTTGATCTTGGCTCCGTATTTGGAAATACATTTTCCGCCTCAGGAGTTTTAGGTATAATTTTAGGAGGTTTGTTATTAGAAGGAAACACTGTTTTGAAAGAACATTATGGTGATGTGAAACCGGCAGAGATCTTATTTGTCAATGAAGACAATTATGGAAATCATACATCCGTTGTGATGAAAAAATAGGAGTTATAAGGACGATGAATACGAGAAAATTGGAATTTAAAAGTAAAGTGCAAATCGAAAATATTCAGGTTGAATATCTCAAAGAAACAATGAAGTATGCATCGAAATATTCTCCTTTTTATCAGAAAAAGCTGAAAAAGAATCTCTCTTTAATCGAAGGAATTAAAAAGCTGAGCGATATTCAGAAGTTGCCAATTACGACAAAGACTCAGATACAGAAAAATAATCGTAATTTTTTTTGTAATGGAGTTGAGAATATAGTCGAAATAGTTTCTACCACGGGGACGACCGGTGAGGCGGTATTTATCGCACTTACCAGGTCAGATTTGAGCCGATTGGCATTAAACGAACAAAGAAGTTTTTATTGCGCGGGGGTAACTAAAAATGACATATTTCACATAGCAGTTACGCTTGATAATCTGTTTATGGCGGGAATGGCATATTATCTGGGGATAACTCAGCTTGGTGCGACTGTTTTTCGAGCGGGGATGCGTAATGTTAAGAAACAAAGCCAGTTTATACGGCAGTTGTCCCCTACGGGAATAGTTACTGTTCCTTCTTTTCTTTTAAGATTGGCTGATGCGATTAAAGAGGAAGGTTTGAGCTCTCGCAAAAGCATAATTAAAAAAGCGGTGCTGGTTGGCGAGTGTATCAGAGAACAGGATTTCAGTTTGAACAGGTTAGGCACGCTTATACATGAAAAGTGGCCGGTAGATCTATATTCAACGTACGGTAACAGTGAATGCGGAATTTCGTTTTGTGAATGTAAGGAAAAGAAGGGAGCGCATGAACATCCCGACTTGATTATATCGGAGATCCTTGACGATGACGACAATCCCGTATCGGATGGAAAAATCGGAGAATTGGTGCTTACAACACTCCAAACTAAAGGAATGCCGCTGTTGAGATATAAGACAGGGGATGTAACATTTAAATTGACAGAAAAATGTGGATGCGGTCGTAATTCTTCCAGAATAGGTCCGATACTTGGACGAAAAGCTCAGATGATGAAGTTTAAAGGAGTTAAGGTGTATCCGAAAACCATAGAGAACGCTGTGTTGAGCACTGATGGTGTAACTAACCATGTTATAGAGGTATATACCGGGGATGATTATTTAGACAGGGTAGTTGTTAAGATCGGATGCGGGAGAAAAACTAAAAAAATTAAAAAAGAAGTGTTGAGGAATATTGAAGCGTACGCGCGAGTTACACCGGAAGTGGAACTGATGTCTGTCAACGAAGTAGATCGGTTGATGACAGAAGGCGGCAACAGAAGGAAAATGCGTATGTTTATTGATAACAGAAAAAACAGGATGAATTATGATTAACGAATTTAGGGATGTATTTGGCTTTAGCAATAAAAAGATAGAATCGGGGCTTAAGGATAATGCTATTTTGTCTCTTGAAATTGAATTTGAGAGTAAGTGTAATCTAAGATGCGTTTATTGCTACGCCGGTCGCGATTTTCTGCGAAGGAATGAACTTGAGATAGAAGAGATGTTTGATGTTATCAGTCAGGCAAAAGCGTTAGGTGCCCAAAAAATAATTTATCTGGGTGCGGGTGAACCTCTTTTAGATCCAAAACTTATCGATATTGTTAAGTATGTTCACAAATTGAAAATGGAACATATTTTATTTACGAATGCTACCCTTATTAACGAGAAAACGGCACAGCTTTTTTATGACAATAATCTTACAGTGATTGTAACATACAATAGCATGAAACCTGAAGTTTACGACTGGCTTGCGGGACTTAACGGAGCACATGCCTCAATGCAAAGGGGGTTGGAATTTCTTTATGAAGTAGGTTATCCGGATAATAACCATGTTCTCGGTATAGAGAGTGTTGTATGTCAACAAAATATTGATGAGATTCCCTCTTTATGGCGTTGGGCGCGTGAAAGAAAAATTTTGCCATATGTGGAATGTTTGACCCATGTAGGCCGTGTAAATGGCAGAAAAGATATTTTGGTTAAAAAAGAAGAAACGCAAAAAGTTTTTGAAACTTTGGCAAAAATTGACGCTGATGAATATGGTCTCTATTGGAAACCGCATCCGCCAATAGCCGGATTTGCCTGCAAAAGACATCTATACAGCTGTTTAATCAATTCTCAAGGGTATGTTCTCCCATGTGTTGGAGTGGATATTAAAATGGGGAATATTCGAAAGGAAAAGCTGAAGAACATTTTAAAAAATAACAAAACATATAATGATTTGCGGAATATTAGAAAAAAGGTAAAAGGATTATGTAAAACATGTGATTTAAATGATGAATGCTACGGGTGCAGGGGAACCGCGTACGCGCTTACAGGAGACTACCTCGAAAGTGATCCTACGTGCTGGAGAGCGAAAAAATGAAAATATTATTGGTATTACCGGTTTCACGAAAAAATGTTTTAGGTAAATCATTTGCCTTTAATCTTCCGTTTTTAGGTCTCATTACTCTGGCTTCACATACTCCGGAGGATGTGGAAGTTATGCTGATTGATGAGAGGGTTGATAAAATTGATTTCAATGAAAAATACGACCTTGTTGGAATAACGGTTATGACTCCGCTGGCTCCGCGAGCGTATCAGATCGCTCATAAATTCAGGGAAAAAGGTATAAAGGTCGTATTGGGTGGGATGCATGCCAGTGCGCTTCCTGAGGAAGTTTTGGAGCATGCGGATTCTGTCGTTATCGGTGAAGGCGAAAAGGTTTGGTCGACGCTGCTTGAAGATGTAAAAAATAAAAGACTCCAAAAGCGATATCAGGCAGATAATTTTATGGATTTAGCGGAATTGCTTGCTCCTAAACGGGAGTTTTTAAATAAAGAAAAGTGCGCGCCGGTAGAGTTTGTTGAAACAACAAGAGGATGTCCTTTCGGATGTCATTTTTGTTCTGTCACCCATTTTTTTGGAGGTAGATACCGGACTCGTCCTGTTGATGACGTCATTGAGGAAATAAAAACCTTTAAACCGACAAAAAAAAGGTTCAGTATTAAGAATGTCGTGTTTTTTGTTGATGATAACATTATCGGAAGAAGAGATCATGCCAAAGAATTGTTTAAAAAAATTAAACCGTACGGACTTAATTGGCTTGGTCAAGCTTCGATAAATATTGCCAAAGACGAAGAAATGCTGAAGTTGGTTGCAGACAGTGGATGTATGGGGCTTCTCATAGGATTTGAGTCTTTGTCCGATGATGTTCTCAAAAATGTCGCGAAAAAAGCTAATAAGGTTTCCGATTATATGGAAGCAGTAAAGAAGATACATAGTTATGGCTTGGGAATAATGGGTTCCTTTGTTTTTGGATTTGACGCAGACGATACAAACATTTTTTCAAAATGTATAGATTTTGTAGAAGAAGCAAAACTAGAGGGTGTCTATCTGGGGATTTTGACTCCGTATCCTGGGACAAGGTTTTACGATCAATACAAACGCGAGGGGCGGCTTCTTCACAGCAACTGGGAGCTGTATGATACATCCAATGTTGTGTTTAAACCGAATAAGATGACAGAAAAAGAATTGAAAGAAGGATATCTATGGGCATATAAAAGGGCATATTCTCTAAAGAGTATGTTCAAGAGGTTGAAACATACAACCGCGCTCAAATCTTTTGTCTGGCCCATGAATGTTGGTTTTAACTTAACCGTAAGAAAAATAGCCAAGGCACTTAAATGAAAATATATTTAGTTTCCGCGAATAGAGAAAGAAATCCCTATCCGGTGGCGCCGTTGGGAGTTTTACATTTAGCTGAAGCTCTCCGGAGAGAAAAGCACGAAGTGAGGGTGATAGATTTGTGTGTTTGTAATAACGTTGCCGACGCTATTAAAAAATCGTTTTTAAGGTTTTCTCCGGACGTCATAGGTGTATCGATCCGAAACATTGATAATCTTAGTTATCCGGGGATAATTTCATATCTTGCGGATATTAAGGGAACAATCGATAATTTGCGCAAACAGTCGCAGGCTCCCGTTATTTTAGGCGGCTCAGCATTTTCCATATTCCCGGAAAAACTTTTGAAATACTTAAATTGCGATATTGGTGTTATCGGAGAGGGGGAGAAAGCAATAACAGAGCTTCTTAAAGCAATTGAAACTGGCAAGAAAAACTTTAGTGGTATTGATAATGTTATCTGGGCTGATGGAGACACATTTTATAAAAATAAAACATCACATACGGAAAAAAATAATTACATTGTAAATAGAGATTTGGTGGATAACAAGTTTTATTCCGCCGCCGGCGGGATGGGAAATCTTCAGACTAAGCGCGGGTGTCAGTTTGACTGTTGTTATTGCACGTATCCGATTATTGAAGGAAAGAAATACCGATTGCGTGATCCTGATATTGTTGCGGATGAAATGGAAAAGGCTCACAAAAAACATCGAATAAACCACTTCTTTTTTGTGGACAATATATTTAATTTTCCGTGTGATCACGCAAAAGAGGTTTGCCGGAGCGTGATAAAGAAAAAACTTTCCGCAAAATGGAGCTGTTTCGCGAATCCGCACAATATAACCGAGGAGTTATTGGTGCTGATGAAAAAGGCCGGATGTGAAAATATAGAATTCGGGACTGATGCTTTATCTGCCATGGTTTTACGTCGGCTCGGAAAATCTTTTACGATGAAAGATGTTTTTAGGACGTCAAAACTGTGCAAAAAGACGGGAATAAAATGCGCCCATTACGTTATGTTTGGCGGACCGGGAGAAAATCCGGAAACATTACAGGAAGCATTTGATAACATAGAACGTTTGGAATGTAACGCGGTTATAGCTATGGTAGGGATAAGGATTTATCCGGGGACTGATTTGGAGAAGCTAGCGCTTGAAGAAGGGATTATCACTAAGGAAAAAGATCTTCTAATGCCGCATTTTTATTTATCCAACAAGATCCCGTTGGATGTGTTATTAAAGAAGGTAACAAAATTTTCAAGAGAAAATGCCAAATGCATTGTTCCCGGGATGGGTATAAAAAGTTCAGATAAAATGTATGAAACTCTAAGGAAATATTATCATGATGGTCCCTTGTGGGGTTATTTGGGAAAGGCGTAGTGATAAGAATGAGGAAATTCGAAAACAAAGTTGTTTTAATTACGGGAGCAAGCAGGGGAATTGGAAGAGCTCTTGCCATTTCTTTCGCTCAAGAAGGAGCTCGTGTTGTCGCCAATTACAATAAAAGCGAAGAAGCCGCGCGCATTTTGGAGAAAACGTTACTGGAGAAGGGATATACGATAGAGTTGGTGCGTGCCGATATGGGGAATAAAGAAGAGATCGAGAAAATGATATCAGAGGTTTCCGAAAAATACGGTCGTATCGATGTTCTCGTGAATAATGCCGGATTAAGACGAGACGCGTATCTTGCGATGATGAGCGAAGAAGATTGGGATCATGTCCAAAATGTCAACCTTAAGGCGATATATCATATGTGCAAATGGGTCTCCAGGATAATGATCGGTCAGCGTAGCGGCAAGATAATAAACATCAGTTCTGTTAGCGCGCTAAAAGGTGTTGCCGGTCAGACCAATTACTCCGCTTCAAAAGGGGCAATGATAAGTTTTACGAAATCTTTAGCGTTAGAGTTAGCGCCATATGACATTCAAGTAAACGCGATTGCTCCGGGATTTATCGAGACAGATATGGTAAAAGATTTAGGAAAAAGGAAAGACGCGTTTTTAGAAAAGATTCCATTGGGACGATTTGGTGTGCCGGAGGAAGTCTCCGGAGGAGTTTTGTTTTTGGCTTCGGAAGACGCGAATTATATTACCGGTCTTATACTGGCGATTGACGGAGGACTTACCTAAGATGGAGAAATATGATGTCATAGTGATAGGATCAGGGTTTGGCGGATTAATTTCAGCCGCTTTTCTTTCTGTCGAAGGGTATCGTGTTGCTGTTTTTGAGAAGGAGAACTATGCCGGCGGACTTTGTGCCTCATTCAAAAATGGGGGATATACATTTGATGTAGCTGTTGATGCCGTAGGCGCGATGAGAGAAGGAGAAATTTTAAGGGACATTTTAAAAAAATTGGATATTGAATCCCAACTGGATATTATTTGTCTTGATCCTATCAGACGAAATATTTTCCCCGATTTTACGATAGATATTGCCGGAACCGCAGCTGAATATAAAGAAACTCTAAGCAAATTGTTTTCGTCGGAAAAGGAAGGAATCGATAATTTATTTTCTCTCATGAGAAAGATCTATAAGCAATCAATTGCGATGATCTTTAGTGGCGAAAATAATGATATTCGTGCGTATTATGACTGGTTGGGTAAACCTTTTTCGGCACTTTTAGACAATTATTTGACCGATAAGAAACTTAAAGCGGTACTTTCGTCTTATTGCAATTACCTGGGGTTGCCTTCGTCCAGGGTTTCTTCTATCTTAGTGGTAAATACGTTAATGCATTATCTTGAAGGAGGAGCATTTAGAATAGGTGGTGGTATGCAAAATCTGATCAAGGCTTTAGTTGGGGTTATTGAGAAGAATTCAGGCAAGGTATTTTGGGGCAGAGGTGTAAAAAAAATACTCACAAACGCGCACAGGGCTACTGGTGTCATTACGGAAAAGGAGGAGGTTTTTCAAGCAAAACATATTATTTCAAATATTGACTTGAAAACGGTTACGAGTACTATGTTTGATATAGGCGAGATAGAAGAAGAAAAAGCAAAAAAGATAAAAGAACTGGAAGTTTCCGCCTCGTTTGTGATCGCGTATATCGGCGCGAAAATGGACCTTAATAAACACAAAGTGACCAATAGTATGGGGTATTTTTCGTCATATGAAACAATGGACATGTTCAACATAAACAAAAATATTTCTTACGGATTAAGTATTCCTTCTCTTATTGATCCTGTCGTTTCGCCTGAAGGATGTCACACGTTTATTGTTTATTGGCCTCTATCCGGAGGGAAAGAAATGGGGGGCAAGGAAAAGATAGCGGATATATTAACAAGATCCGTGGATCAGATAATTCCGGGGTTTTCACGGAGCGTAGTTCTCAGACGTGTTGCTAACGCAAAAACTTTTTTTAGATATACGGGTAATTCTGATGGCGCGGCATACGGTTGGAGTCAGAAAGCTGGTTTTTATACGAATCTTCCGTTTTTTAGAAATATTGTGGATAACTTTCATATAGTGGGACACTGGGCAGGTTTTGGCGGGGGGATGCTTCCGGTAGCCATTTCCGCTTTAAAGGCAGTTTCGGAGATAACAAATAAAAAAATGGCGGCTTTGAGAAGATGAAAAAAATCAAACATATAAAAGTGGCAACATTAATAAAATGTGCGGTAGTTATGATTTTGTTGTGTGTTGGGATCAAATATTATGGCGTTTTTGATCCGGATACAATTGTTGGGTTTGTTAACAAATATGGAGTGATCGCTCCTGTTTGTTTTATTTTGGTTTGTAGTTTTCGTCCTGTTCTTTTCTTTGTCCCGACAATGGGACTTTCGATAGTGGCGGGGGTATTGTTCGGTCCGGTTTGGGGAACTGTGTATGTTGTGATCGGCGGTGCCTTTTCGACATGTGTAGGATTTTATTTCGCAAGGTGGATAGGCAAGGATGCCGTACAGCGTTTTTACGGTTCATGTAAATCGGCACAAAAATTAGATGATTGGCTCAGATTGCAGAATAGAACTGCCATATTGAGCATGCGGTTTTTTAATATACCATGGGATTTAGTTAGCTATTGGGCGGGTTGTTCGAAAATCAAATTTAAGGATTTTTATTTAGCAAGTTTGGTAGCGTTAATTCCGATGAGTTTTTTGTACACATATTTTGGGAGCAGAATCTTTTCTCCCCATAGCAGAGGCTTTAAAATATCACTAGTGCTTATGTTCGCGCTTGGGATGATACCGTTTATACGGAAAAAGTTACAAAATCAAAAAACTACGATATAATGGGGCTGTCGCAAAATACCCCCAAAATGTCATCCTCGCGAACGCGGGGATCTATAAAACTGAGAAACACAATATGTTACAGATCCCCGCGTTCGCGAGGATGACAGAAAAAGGTGTTTTGCAACAGACCCATAATGTGTCAGGCTTGATGGAATAGAAGTTTTAAAAAAAGTTAAAGGAAAGTTCAAAAAACAAGGAGGTAAGGGTATGTCTCGGACAAAGTTATTGATCATTGTGATCATTTTAGCAGCTATCGGTATCAGCGGATGTGTGGGGCATTCCGTGTACATGAGGAAAGCTCCGGAGTTATTGCGACCCACGGAAGATAAGGCCTTAGTGCGGTTTATGCGACCTTCAGGGTATGGGTTTTCGGTTAATTTCAATATCTTGGACGGTGATAAGGATATTGGAAACAGTGTTGCGGGGTCGCAATTTGACTATATAGTCGCACCTGGGGAACATTTATTTATCGCAACATGTGAAAATAAGACGTTTTTAACGGCGAATCTCGAAGCAGGAAAGACATATTATGTTTTAACGCAGGTGTCTATGGGAGCATGGAGCGCGCGTGTTGCATTTGTACCTGTAACACGTGGTTCTAAATACTGGGACAAAGTTTACGAATACGAAACTACGTTAAGAATGATAGAGCCAAATCAAGACGCACTTAGCAAATGGGAAAACAAACACAAGGCTCAAATAAACAAGTTGATTAGGCAGTATAACAACAAATGGAAGTATGAGCGCGATTGGCCCGTGTTGCAAGCTAGTGATGGAAGATAGAAATATTTTATTTTTCGAGATGAGTTTCCTCCTACGCCAATTGTTGTGTAATGGGAGGAGATAACGTCGAATAATGAAAGGAGAAAGCTAAAAATGGAGAAGGATGTGGAAAAAGAACTTTACAACCAAGTAAAGATGATGTTGGTGAAAGATTTAAGATTGAAAATTGCACCGGAAGATATAAAAAATACTGATCTGATTTTTGATGGCGGATTAGGACTTGACTCTATTGACGCGTTGGAATTGGTTGTCGCGATGGAAAAAAGATTCAAAGTGAGGATTCCTGACGCGACAGTAGGAGCAAAAGTGCTTGTTTCGGTTGACAGCATAGTTCGTTTTATTAAGGAAAAACAGCAGAAAAATGGATAATTTGGCAAAACGAGACATAGCGGATGTACTGCCGCATAGACCTCCTTTTGTGTTTGTAGATAAGATCGTACACGCGGAAGGAAAAGTTGTAACTACGTCAAAAATATTTGCCAAGGATGAAGAATATTTTAAAGGTCACTTTCCGGGGAATCCAATAGTTCCGGGTGTTTTGCTCATTGAGAGTATGGCTCAAACAGCAGGGATCGCGGCACTAAACGCTATAGGCGAATTTGAGAAGTCAAAAGGGGAAGCAGCTATGTTTTACTTGTCCCGTGTTGTTGATGTAAAATTCAAGGTGCCGGTTCTTCCTGATGAAGAAGTCATGGCGACTGCCGAAGTGATAATGTCATTTGGAAATTTGGTAAAGGTTTTCGTGAAAAGTAAAGTTGCCGGTAAAATAGTTGCGGAAGGTGAAATGATTCTTTCGAAGGTGATCCGCTAAAAAAGAGGAGAGGTTATTATGCTGAAAAAAATAGTTGTTGTCGTTTTCTTATTTGCCTTGTCAGGATGTGCCACCGCGATGCATCCCGGATCCGGAATGAAAATTTCTACCAGTCATATCAGTTCATTCTCTGAGCCGCATTCCGTTAAACTGATAAATGATCAGCTCGATAAAACTCCGCTCAAATTTTTTAGGTGGTTTACCGCTGATCTTAATGAATGGACGCAATTTTTGATAGACGAGCTCTCCGAAGAACTTGAAAAGAGAGGTGTTGAAGTATCGCCCTCAAGTCCGAATAAATTAAAAGTGAAAATAGTAGAAATGACGTCTGCGGAAAGTGTTGCGGCGATAAGGATGTTCATAACTGTTGTGTTGTCAACACCGGATAATTCATGGTCAAAGGAAATAAAGGTGAATGAGTCTTCCGCGTGGACCGCGGGTCGAGCTTTAGGAGGCGCAATTTATCGCGCAAATGAAAAAATACTGAAAGACCGGGAGATTATGAATAAAATGCGTCTTTAGAAGGATAAGCATTGAGCTATTTGTAGGAATGATATTGACGGTAATTTTGCGCCCGAAAGACAACATTTGAATGTTTTACTGAGGAATAAAATGGAGGTGGTCATGAGAAAATACGTTTTGGCAGCAGTGTGTTTAGTATGCGCTTTGTTCTTCTTTTCAAGTGTTTCGTTTTCCGCGGAAGACAAACCGTTGAAAGGCGAAAAGTTTTTTACTCGTACGAATTTAAAAAATAAAGGGAGGCTCATATTTTTTTACAATATGAGTAAAGTGGCAGGAATTATTCCGGCTGGAACAGCTGTGGAGATAAGAGGTTCCAGTGCGAAAATTATAAAATTTAAAAAGGAAGATAGCAAGAAAACTTACAAGATAACGGATCGCCCCACGGTTTATAGAAAATATTTTGTAAGCGATAAAGATGAAATTGGTTTTGGAATCATGAGCGATAAGGCGAAAGCGGCCATAAAACTTATGCAGGTTTACGAAGGAATGACCAAGAATGAAGTTCTTGTATCTAAAGGATGTCCCGCTTATATCGCTGTTGGTGTGAAAAGTTGGGGCAAGACTTTGGAACAGATTATGGCGAGCAATTCGTGGTATTACAATGTTGATAGCCGTAGGAGAGAAATGATAATTAGTTTTGAAAATGGGATCGTTTCTACTATTGCCAGGAGATAATGTTTACGATCTAAAAGGGGAGAAAAATGAAGAAATTAATTCTAACGATGTTGTGTTTAACATTTATTGCTGGTATTTGTGTGGAATCTACCTTTTCGGTGGAAAAATCATCCAATGTGGGTAAAGAAGCATACACTCGTACAAATTTGAAAGCGAAGGGGATGGCAATCTATTTCCATAATATGACAAAAATAGGGGAAAAAGCCATTCCTATAGGTACAGCTGTAGTTATAACAGCCGAAAGCAAAAAATACATTAAGTTTTATGTCGTGAATGATGGAAGGCAATATAAATTAAATGTTCCAGCCAGCAGTTATAGTAAGTATTTTGTTGAAGATAGCGCACCTGTGGTAAATAGATATAAGAAAGATGCCATAGGCGATATGCGCGTTAGTACAGGTATGACAAAACAAGAAGTGTATATGTCTCGTGGATGTCCGGCATGGATCGCGTTGGGCAAAAAAAGTTACTTTTATACGTTAGACCAGATTCTGGATAGCGACAATTGGTTTTATAATAAAGACAAAAGAAAAGGAGAAATGGTAGTTCACTTTGAGAATGGTATCGTTTCGCAGATCAAGAAGTTGACATAAATTGTATGAAGCAGATAAAGTGTCACATTTGTAATAGCGATAGAACATGGTTCCTAAAAAAAGAAGGAAACTGGAATATAGTCCAATGTGAACTGTGCGGACTAGTTTATGTGAATCCCCAGCCCGAAGAAGATTTTTTGAAAGAGCATTACCAGAGCTATCTTCCGGAAAGCCAATCTGACATAGATAACTGGGGCAAAATGATGGCTGGTGTTTTTGGAGAATCCTTAAGGATAATAAACAAGACAACTGGCGCAAGGCGTGGGAAACTTTTGGATATTGGCTGCGCTCATGGATTTTTTATAGAGGCCGCTTTGAATACCGGATGGGAAGCTTCCGGGATAGATCTATCCAAACAGGCAGTTCAGTATGCCGAGGGTAGAGGACTGGAAGTATCGAATTCGACGTTATTTGAAAAAAAGTATAAGGATAACTATTTCGATGTAATCACAATGTTTTATGTTCTGGAACACCTTCCGGATCCCGGGAAGTATTTAAAAGAAATTCATCGGGTGTTAAAACCGTCGGGTGTCTTGCTTGTAAGGGTACCTCATACCACGCCAATCGTCAAAATGTTGAAAATGTTTAATATTTCCAACACACTATACGATGTCCCATCGCATCTTACAGATTTTTCACCTCAGTCGCTCAAACATATATTAAAAAAAACCGGATTTAACGCAATTCGAACCTCCATAGGAGGTATGACTTACCCCAGATCTTTATCTGAAAGATGTATTTCATGTTTTTTTGGAACCGTAGGAACCATTTTACATAAAATTACGTTTGGGAAATATTTACTTCCCGGTATAAGCAAAACAACGATAGCAATAAAGAATGCAAAGAAAATTTCATAAATCTGTAGTATATTGTAGGTTGAAGAATAAGCGGAGAGAGGACAAGAGCTTAATAGGAAAATTGAGAAAATTGAAAAAATGTTGAAAGTTGAGATGTACTCCCACTTGCTTTTTGAGGGGGTTGACTTTTTATTTAGGTTGCTTGGGAAAGGAGAATTGAATGGGAAAACAGATTGTATTGATGATAGTGGCAATATCTGTATGTTGTTTAACTAGTTGTGCGAATACGGGAATCGTCAAACTCTCACCAGATACCTACATGCTTTCGAGAGAGGATCATGGTGGCATCTTTGGAAATGCATCTAGGATGAAAGCTGGTGTTATTCGTGAGGCTAATGAATTTGCAGAAAAACAAGGCAAAATTGCTATTCCTCTCTCGATAAATGAAAAGCCTATAGGTGATGGTCCTGCACAGTGGGCCTCAGTCGAATACCAATTTAGGGTTGTAGACAAGAAAGACCATGAGGCAAGAAGAACGCACTTAACAAAGAGTCCTGACATGGTTATCAAAAGAGATGATTCACTGAAGGCAGATATTAATATCAGTACAAAAGAGGAGAGCGAAAAGAGTTCTGATTTGTATACGGAATTAATAAAGTTAGACGATTTACAAAAACGAGGCATTCTTACTATAGAAGAGTTTGAAATTCAAAAGAAGAGACTGCTTGAAAATCAGAAATAGTATCAGGTTAGTTCGGTTAAGTCCAGCTCTCGAAATTAGAAATAGCGAATCACAAGAGAGTTGAGAGTAATTTCCGATTTACCCAATCACACTTTTTTCAACATAAACTTCAAAAATATTATTTTTTAAACGGAGTTTATGGATTCTTGATTTGGGGATCCAGGTTTTTGTGGTGGATTCTACTAATAGGGCTTTGTCGGTTTCTTTTAGGATGAAATTCCCCCGGCTTCCTTTTTCTAAGGAGAGACAGGAGGGGAAGTTGAGGGCGATTCTGTTTCCTTCTTGCTTGTATTTTTCATTAAAGGCATTAAACTTAAGGGAATTGTTCATGGCGGGGTGTATGCCGGGGTTGCAAAAAAATGGAGGGTCTTATGAATTTAGCCGGAATAGGATTGATCTTGGTGGCGGTCGCGTGGATCGTACAGCTCGCGTTTTCCTGGAAGGGAAACAAAAGTATAAGGCCTCTGTTCATAATCGTCTACATGGCAGGTGTTTTACTGCTTGTGATAGCCGATTATTTACAAACAAACGTCCTATCCTATTTTGAGCTATTAACACTTATCGCCGCCGGCATTGTACTTTGGAAAATACTTAAGAAGGGATAATACCCAAAGGAGGAAAAAACATGGGTGACAAAGGCAGAAAAGACAAGAATAAACATTCGAAACAAGCCGCTAAAGCAAGGAACGCGAAAAACGAAGCGAACAAGAAGAAACAACAAAAGGGTTGATGGCGCGCAGGTAATTCTTTTGATGTGATGGTCAAGAGAGGTTGTTTGCTTGTAGAATAAATCCTGTGAAATCGGAAGGGATGTAGGGTGTAGGTGTCTGTTGTTAATGCTCAGTAATTAGGTAGTTCTTTTGGTATAATGTGGGATTTATCACAAAAAAGGTACGTATAATGAGG
>JADHWG010000071.1 GCA_016783605.1 Candidatus Omnitrophota bacterium
TGGTGGGGGCACATGGACTCGAACCATGAACCTACTGATTATGAGTCAGTTGCTCTAACCACTTGAGCTATGCCCCCTATTTTGCCATACGAAGGCGTATTATAGCATATCCCATTATGTGGTTTCAAGGAGAATTCACAACGGCTATTTCACATTAATTTTTCATCTGCACCTTAACGGAATAGTGTAAAAGATTGGCAAATCTTTTTAAGCGTTAATTCGCGGCATCTATTGTAATTCTACAGAAATATGATATATTTTTTTTATATGGGTGTAACATCCTTAAGCTTAAATATTTCAAGTTTGATGCCTGGAGCAAAAATGAAATTCAACAAGAAATTGATCTTGATCGGTATATTGGTTGCGGCTTTTGTTTTGCCCATTCTACGCACCTCTTCCGCGGACGAGCTTATTCATGTCGGCGAATTGTTTAGCCTAAGAGACACTATCACCAATCAAGGAAATGTTCTGCCGGAAAAAATACAACAAACGGATGGTATAGATCGACGAACGCTCGAAAGGATTTTTGAGCTGAACACTTCTACGTTAACCACTATCGAAGCATACTTTCGTATCTTAATGATAACGATCGTAACCGAAAATGAAAAAAATCCGGACGCGGTAAAAATCCTGAACGAATGGCTAGAATTCACAAAAAATCAGTGCAAGTATGACATAGAATATCTTGATTCGACATTGGAAGACACTCAGGACAAAATAGTAATTGATGAGATAAACACCACTAAGGAAAGCATCCTATCACTAAAAAAAATCGCCACTTCCGCAATAAACGAAAATGACGCTATCTTAAAACACACCACTCAATAAGAGTTTTTCAATCACCATACTTTTAAGTGCAAATTAACGTCTTTTAGGAGCCTTCCGCTTGGGGAAGTTTCCGCGTTTTTGAGATATTGAAGCAAGACCTTTTCTCTTATTCCCAATCCTGGAAACAAACTTCGAACCGGACTTAGATCTTGCCGCAAACGAAATCGCTTCCATGCAGCCAAGCAATACGATCAGTGACAGCATTATCACTAAACCGGTTCTCATTGTCCATATAAACTTACGCATCTCGTCTCCTTATTGAGAAGCTCAAAATTCCATAAATACACTGTGTTTTACGGTTCCCCTGTCTTCAGCATCCACTTCCAGTATATCATAATATTAGGGAAAATGAAAGGTGGAATGCCACCTTTTTTATCTTTAACGGTGTACGAGAAATACCCTAACTTATGTAGTTCAAAGAGATTACACCTATTATTTTCACGCGTTCATATCACACATCTGTCTATTTTTAACAACGCGCGAACTTGCCTCTAACATTGTCACATTTGTCCCTATCAATACGTTTGTATATAACGTATCCAGCACACGTCATAGTATTATATACGCATCATCTCTCTTATGCAAACAAAAAATAAGGGGCGGATTAGATTTAATCCGCCCCTTATAAAACCATAGATGCAAACCTTATTTTTTCTTTTTCTTCGCTACCTTTTTCTTTTTCCTAACAACTTTTTTCTTTTTCTTCTTTACAACCTTCTTCTTTTTCTTCGCGACTTTCTTCTTTTTCTTCGCAACCTTTTCCTTTTTTCTTACAACCTTTTTCTTCTTCTTCGCAACCTTCTTTTTCTTCTTTACAACCTTCTTCTTTTTCTTCGCGACTTTCTTCTTCTTTTTCTTTACTACCATCTCTTCACCTCCTTAATTTTGGTTCTTTATTCTACACTTTCTTATTCACATTCCCTTGTCGTTTTAAATATACATTATTATTAGTTTTTTGCAAGTTGAAATACAAGTTTTTTTTATTTTTTTAATTCATTCTTTTTATAAAAACGATACCTGTAAGACAAAAAAAACTGCTCTCTAAAACCCTTGATACTAAAGGGTTTTAGAGAGCAGTTTCCCTGAAATCATTTTTTTTGTTACAAGCAAAAAAATAAAAAATAATTTCAGTCTAAACTTTTTTTTCTTTCCAATGGCTTTTTTGTTTAAATATTAAACTCGCGGAATTATCCACGCGCGCCGCGCATCGCGCGCCCGGCACCTTACATATATCTTTCCGGCGAAGTTTTTATTTTTTTTAACTCTGCTTTATAACTCTTTATCTTTCGACCAAAACAAACGCCAAGCTGTTCATGAAAGCGAACCTGTTTAAGATCTACGTGTCTTTGTTTGATCGCTTTCTCCGCGTCCATATATCGAATCTCAGATCCGGTTACTCCACAAATCGTAACTCCCGCAATACCGTTTTTTAATAAAACCACCGCGCCGCCGCCGGCTTCTTTACCAAAGTTAGCGTCATACGCACTTGTTCGGCCGCATCTGACCAAGTGCCCCGGAGTTACGGCTCTAACTTCCGGAACTTCATAAATGTTTTCAACAAACAGATGCGTCTTTTTCATGAATGCCTTGATCGAATGATCAGCTTTAAATCTTTTTGTAAGTTCGCGGCAAACGTATTTTCCCGCCCCGGCAAGTTTTTTATGACCGAACGCGTCCGTACCGGCACTCTTATCTACGATCTCCTCTCCACCGGTGTTCTTCAATCCTTCCGCCACCACGATAACATACGTTCCATCATGTACGTCGCTTACTGTAATTCGCCGAGTAAGTTTCTGTTTTACATGAACGTATAATTCATCAAAATCAACCGGAATTTCCGGAATTAAAACCGCGTCCGCGTCCGCGGCAACACCGCTTCTAAACGCTGTATGCCCCGCGTATCTTCCAAACACTTCCATAACGATGACCCTGTTATGAGTTCGTCCCGTAGTTTTAAGTTCATCAAGATAAACCGAAATTTTGTTAATTGTTGAGTCTCCTCCAACCGAATATGTTTGAAGATCAAGATCCATTGTCTTCGGGACGTGTACACAATCAATTCCATGTTTACAAAGGTCTACCATAACACTCCCGGAATCATCGCCTCCGCTTATTACAAGCGCGTCTATGTTGAATTTTTTAAGCCCTTCTTTTATTCTGTTATATTTTTCCGCGTCTTCTATCTTTTTTATTTTAACTCTGGAATGACCTGCCGCGGAACCCGCCATTGCGGAATTGATCATATCCAATCGTTCCGGGGTTAACGTAGTCAGTTTTTTAAAGTCAACCAGATTATACAATCCCGCGTATCCGTTCGGAATGACAAAACCGGTCAAACCAACTTTATTTGCCATTGCCCCCGCGCCTTTTATCACGGCGTTAAGCCCGCCGCAATCGCCTCCCGAAGTCATGATCCCTATATTCTTGATCTCTTTCATTTTCTTTTTCCTTTCACAGTTTGGTTTTAAAAATAGCTATCGGCAGATCTTTCCAGAAACTCTCCACGTCTAAGCATTATGATCTTGTAACTTTTTCCGCTGATCATCATTTTTCGCAATTCTTTATCTCCGTTTTTCCAATCACCGAAACTCAAGAAAAATTCAAAATTTCCGCCTTTTTTTCTTATCGCGCTTATGGAATATTGTTTATACTCCATAAATTGAAAATCAAAGTTTGCCGCCGCGGGAGAATATCCCTTTATGCTTTCTTCATCTAAAAGTTTATACATATCATCGTATCGCCGCGCCTTCCAGAGCGCTAAAAACATCCCGACAACATTAACGCCTTGCGGACAAAGTTCATAGGAGTCTTCATCCAGATCCGCCCAAAGGGGCATACTTAACCCCATCGCGCCGTTTTCCATTATCAATTCCGCCTTAGCACTTTCCACTTCGACAAAGCCCGACAATAGGACAAGCAAACATGCCAACACAACAACGTGTTTCACGAAATTGGATCTAATACTCTTTTTCAAGTTTTTCATTTTTTTCGTTAACCCATTTTGTATCTTTTTCTTATTGGCACGGTTATTTCCCATGTGCATTTCATTCCGGCAGGAAAAACCACAATGTCTCCCGCGCCGAAGCTTGCGAATTCTCCGTCTTCAGGGCACACTGTAGCATTTCCTTCAAGAATATAGCAAGTTTCTTTTTCGTCATAGCTCCACTCAAACTTGGAGGTTTCTTTTTCCCATATCGGCCAGGAATCAACATTAAGTTCTTCAAGTTTTTTCTCATCAGCCTTTTCAATAAATATCTGAGCCATAAATCCTCCTCTGTTCGTCAGTAGGGGCACATTGCATGCCCAACAAATCGTAGGGGCCGGGCCTGCCCGGCCCTTTTATCCCCATCATCATTGATAACCTTTATAT
Organism: Candidatus Omnitrophota bacterium; assembly: GCA_016783605.1. GTDB lineage: Bacteria > Omnitrophota > Gorgyraeia > Tantalellales > Tantalellaceae > BS750m-G21. Next base: position 4,199 of record JADHWG010000071.1, read on the forward strand.
GTTGATGCCATTATAAACGGTTACCTCAATTGTGACAATATACACCCTACGAGGTTGTTTTGGGGATGGAATTGGGACAGCGTCGTATACTTCATTTTAGGTCGATAACAAAAGTAACCGGACCGTCATTGACCATTGAAACTTCCATATGCGCGCCGAATTTTCCCTCTAAGACCGGAATTTCAGTCTTTTTAAGGGCTGTATTAAAACTTTTCCATAAGTCTTTCGCTTTATCCGGTTTGGCGGCATTTTCAAAACCGGGTCTGGTTCCCTTTGAGGTGTTGGCCAAAAGCGTGAACTGCGGAACACTTAACACTTTCCCCTTAACTTGGCTTAAATTTAAGTTCATTTTTCCTGCCGTATCTTCAAAAACACGTAAACCGGATATCTTTTCGGCCATTTTTTCCGCGATTTGTTGAGTGTCGGCAGAGTCAATGCCGACCAAAAGCAAAAAACCGTTTTCGATAAACGCGATCTTTTCGCCCCCGACGGCAACGGCCGCTTTTTTTACTCTTTGAACAACTATACGCATAATGTACCGAAAATGTTTAAAGATCGGGGAATTTTCTTCCGAACCCTCATTAAACTACATGGTTTTTTAATTTCCCGATATTTTCTATTTCCACAACAACTTCATCCCCCGGACACATCGGTCCGACATTTTTCGGAGTTCCTGTCGCAATGACATCTCCCGGCAAAAGAGTCATTATTCCGGAGATAAACTCCATTAAACGCGGAATATCAAATATAAATTCAGAAGTTCGAGACTCCTGTTTAATCTGTCCGTTGAGATAAGTTCGTACTCGTAGATCTTTTGGGTCCAGTTCTGTTTCGATACACGGACCGATCGGGGCGAACGTATCAAACGATTTCGCTCTGGTCCATTGACCGTCTTTTGCCTGCAGATCTCTCGCCGTAACATCATTGAAACAGGTATATCCGAGAATATACCGATTCACGTCTTTTTTGGAAATAAAACGCGCGGTTTTTTTTATAACTACGGCAAGTTCCGCTTCATAATCAACCCTTCCCGCACTCTCCGGATAGATAATCGCATCTCTCGGACCAACAACGCTGGTGGGCGGTTTAAGGAAAATTATCGGTTCGGACGGAATTTCCATCCCCAATTCTTTCGCGTGTGGTTTATAATTCAATCCGACAGAAACAATTTTCGAAGGCTCGACAGGAGATAAAAGACGAACATCTTTATGTGAAAGCGGCACGCGGGCAATAGAAGGATCGCTAAAAACAACTTCGCTACCTTCCACTTTCCCGGAATAGATCTTATTGTTATAACAACATCTTACAAGTTTCACTTTTTCTTAATTTCCACTTTTATATCTTTTTCTTTCAAGAAACTGAACAATCTCGCAACTTCCGTATCGTTGCCGTTGATCATAAGATATGCCCAACCGCTTTCGGTTGAAAACGATGCTTCGACAATTTTTATCCCAACATCAAAATTTTTGATCATATCATACAATATAGGTTCTTCTTTAAGCACTCCCGGTATAAATATCTCAACCCTGATCTCTCCCATTTTGTACTCCTTTTAATAAGTTGTAGGGTACAGGCATGCCTGTACCCTACCGGTTTCACAATCAAATTTATCAACTTAGTCGGGAAACCCCATGTCCATAAAGTTTTTCAATTTTTTAGCGCGAATCGGATGCCGCAATTTTTTTAACGCTTTTGCTTCTATCTGCCGCACACGTTCTCGTGTAACTTTAAATATTTTTCCAACTTCTTCAAGC
>JADHWG010000072.1 GCA_016783605.1 Candidatus Omnitrophota bacterium
ACCAATCTTTTAAATTCCTCATAGGGATCCTTTTTGCTTCCCTCTTTACGGAGATGTTTTTCATCGTTCAGATACAAATAAAGAATAATTTTGGGATGACCGGAGAAACAAAAAAACAATCTGTAACGCTGTAAACCTTGTTTATATCGCCTATATTTTCTTAATTCTTTTCTCAGCCGATATTCCGGTTTATCCGGATCCTGGGGAATAATTTCCTGATCCGCGCGGCGAACACGAAACGCGAATTTTACTATTTTGTGTTGTTTGAATTCTTCGGGACTCAATTTTTTGTGGAGCGCTTTTACCTGTTCTTTTAGCTGGACTACACGTTGATAGTAAAAATCGTGGTATCTCAGAAGGTATTTAGTCTTCATCGGCACTAACCCCTTTAAGAAGCTCGTCCCACTCTTCATCCCACGTCTCCTTTGCGTCATGGAGCCGTTCGGGGTGTTTCATCGCGTCAATTGATAGAGCATTTATAAATCCGGCAAAAAGCGGATCAGATTCAATCGTATCTGATTCTGTCTTTGGGCGAATCTTTACTCCTTTAGAGGTAACCACCAAAATAACTTCTTTGGTGTTTATGCTCTTGACAAAATCCATTGGAACATCTACCGCGTAACTACCGCCATGTTTAAATAATTTTCGTTTTATAGTTTTCATAACATCCTCCCCTTTCAAGATAAAGTATACACTAAAATGTACACTTTGTCAAGGCTCTTGGGGCACATGCAATGTGCCCCTACGGGTAATTTTATTTGGGCGCCCATCGTAGCGTTAAAACCGGCGGTTGATTGGGAATGCATGATGGCACGGCACGCCGTGCCATCATGAAATCGACAATTGGATTGAAACTCGTAGGGGCACGGCATGCCGTGCCCTTATTTTGTGAAGAATACAGATTACCCTGAAAGCAGAAACTTGATCAGGCGTTCTCTGTCTTCGTCGGAGAAATATTGAATTTCTATTTTCCCGCGTTTTTTTCCTTGGGAGATGTTTACTTTTGTTCCCAGTTTATGTCTTAATTCTTCTTCAACACCCGCGATTTCCGGGGATTTGAATTTTTTTGCGCGTTTTTTTGGAAGATTGATCGTATTTATCAAATTTTCCGTTTCCCTTACGGAAAGGGATTTTTGTTCGATCAGTTTTGCGATCTTGCTTCTTTTATATTCGTTTGAAAGCGCCAACAGTGCTTTTGCGTGACCGGTTGAAATTTTTCCTTCCTCTATTTTTTGTTTTATGTCACCGGAAAGAGCTAAAAGGCGGATACTGTTTGAAATCGTTGTTTTGTTTTTTCCCATCATCAGTCCGACTTTGTCCAGGTTATACTCAAACTGGTCGATGAGCTCTTTATATGCCCGCGCTTCTTCGATCGGGTTCAGTTCTTCTCTTTGGATATTCTCTATCAGCGAAAGTTCCAAACTGGCGGCATCATCAATGTCGCTTCTTACTATCGCGGGGATGTCTTCCAAATTCAGTTCCTGCGCCGCGCGCCATCTTCTTTCTCCGGCAACCAGCTCAAAAAGTTTACCCGAAGGGCGAACCAATATCGGCTGGATTATGCCTTTTTCCTTTAAGGAATTTACAAGATCTTCCATTCCTTTTTCGGCAAACTGTTTTCTTGGCTGAAAAGGATTTGGAACGATATCATTAAGTTTAATTTTTTCAACCTTTTCTTTGATTTTACTTTCACCGGTTTCCGCAATTAAAGCATCCAGGCCTTTTCCCAATCTTTTATCCATGCGTCTCCTCCAGATTTGTTGTAACTTCTTCTCTCGAAAGGGGTTCCGTTGCCATTTCTTCCGTTTTTTCGGCATTTATGATTTCCATGGTAACTTCTTCATATTTATATGCCCCGATAGATCCGGGCGAATACAAAGCGATGGGTTTTCCAAAACCGGGCGCTTCAGTCAATTTTATGGTTCTTGGAATTATGGCCTTATACACTTTATTGCTAAAGTGTTTTTTCACTTCGCCGATCACTTCTTTCGTTAAATTGGTTCTGTAATCCGCAAGGGTCATTAGGATCCCTTCTATGGTAAGATCCGGATTTAAATTTTCCTGCACTAAATTTATCGTTTTCACAAGCTGGCTTAATCCTTCCAACGCGTAATATTCGCATTGAATGGGTATAATTACCGAACCCGCGGCGGTTAAACCGTTTAAAGTTAAAAGACCTAACGAGGGAGGGCAATCAAAAATGACATAGTCAAATCTTTCTTGAACTTCTTGCAAAGCTTTTTTAAGCCGATATTCTCTTCCCATCAGATTTACCAATTCAACTTCCGCTCCCGTTAAGTTGATATTGGAGGGAAGTGCCGCCAATAATTTGATCTCGGTTTTTTGCAAGGCCTGTTCTATTGTCACTTGCTCATTCAGGACATGATATACGCTGTATTCGAGATTGCTTTTGTCTATACCGATCCCGCTTGTCGCGTTAGCTTGAGGATCAAGGTCTACGAGAAGTGTTTTCTTTCCGTTCAAGGCAAGATATGCCGCAATGTTCAAAGCCGAGGTCGTCTTCGCGACACCGCCTTTTTGGTTACAAAATGCTATTTTCTTCATCGGCGTTGGCTCCAATCTTCAATCTTCAATCTTCAAGCTTCAAGCTTCAGGTTTCAGGTTTCAGGTTTTTTCGCCGTAGGCGAATCCGCTTTCGGCGGGAAACCTGTAACCTGTAGCCTGCAACCTGAAGCTTGCAACTTGATTCTTTCCACGTGGAAATAAAAATATCGTCAGGCAAACTATATCAGATTTTTTTTAGAAAGTCAAGCTGCAGCAAAAAATGTTTGGTTGCCCGTTCCGCCTACGAGGCGAAACGCTTAAACCGCGCGCACGCAAGACTCGGCATCAATGAATTGTATGCGCTGTGCCCACAAGAAACGGTAGCGCGTCAAAATCCCCGCTGGAAAACTTGAAGCCTGTAACCTGTAACCTGAAGCTTGATTTTTTCTACGTGGAAATTTTTATTTATTTTTGAGTGTTGCTTTTATTCTGGTGGGTTTTGCGCCTTCCATTCCGAAAAGGCCTTTGTGTTCTTCTTTGAGCACTTCGATGTTTACCTCTTGTTTCTTTGCGCCCATTTCTTTCAGTGCTTTTTTTATCGCTTCTCCCAGGGAGGCGGCTTCCACTTCTATAGATTTGATACGTTTTTTGTCTTTCATTTTGTTATCCGTTGGTTTTTTTTATGATGAATGTTTGTTCCACGGTCATTAAGATCGTGTTCGTGAGCCAGTATAGCACTAATCCCGAGGGCATCCTATAGAAAAGAAAGCCAAAAAGCACGGGCATGACCATCATCATCATTTTCTGTTGTTTTTCTTGTTCCGGTGTTGTTTCGCCAGCGGAGCCTTGTGAGATTTTCTGCTGTACAACCATCATCACAACCATAAGAAGCGGCAGAATATTGATACTTGCGCCTATGAAAGGTAAAGTAAACGGCAAAGGAACGGCATCCGGTCTCGCTAAATTCCGTATCCATAAAAAATGCGCGCCTTTCAGCTCTACGGATCTCATCAATCCTTGATACAGCGCGATAAATATCGGCATTTGCAATATCATCGGCAAACACCCTCCGAGCGGATTCACGTTGTATTTCTTATACAGCTCCATCATTTCTTTGTTCAATTTGTGCGGGTTATCTTTGTGTAGTTCTTTTAATTTAGCCATATGCGGCTGAAGCTTTTTCATCTTCTGCATCGATGAAAAACTTTTGTAGGTCAGCGGAAACAACACAATGTTGATCAATATGGTCAGGCAGATTATCGCGACGCCCCAATTATGAATTCCGTGACTATGGAAAAATTTCAGAATGGATAACAACACTTTGCTCACGCCTCCAAAAAAGCCAAAATCAACAACCGACGTTACGTTTTGATTCCCCAGAACAGCAATCCTGTCTTCCTTCAAAGGTCCGGCATATAAGCAATACTCGTTCGTTATTGTTTCCCTCGGAGGAATCTTAAAATTTCCCGAATTCAGCTTCGTTATTAAATTTTCTTTTCCCACCGGCTGAACGATCAATTCTTTCGCCGGTTTGAACGGTTTTAGAATAAGAGCGAAATATCTGTTTTTTATTGCCACCCATTCAATATTTCCCGTTTTTTCCTCTTTCTTTTTTCCGGGTTTCGTTTTCCAGATCTTCTCATCTATTGACGCGTTTATTTCCAGAAAATTTCTCCCGGCTATAACATCCGCTTTTTCAAGAACGGAGGGTCCGATGATCTGATAGGAAAACAGAACATCCCGCGATGAAAGATTTTCAATAAAAACGTTTAAGCTTATATAGTCTAAAGAGTTATGATAAGTGTATCTTTTCCTGATCGAAAGATGTCCCGCCTCTTCCATTGAATATTCAATAAACCCGTCGCCGTCCGTCCTTTTGAATTTTTGAACGTCAAGATCCGCCACAAGAGCGCTTCTCATGGAAAAAAGTTGTTTATCTGTATTTTTAGCGTCAACAAGGATCTCTTCGGAAGACGCGCCGTTGTATCCTTTTATGACCAGTTTTTTTAGATTTCCGCCTATGTCCGAGAAGGTCATACTGTATTTTTCGGTTTCTATTTCGGTAACCTCTTCTTTTTGAAGGGGCTTTCTTTTTGTTGACCTTGCCGGGGAGATCTCTCCCGGACGGCTTTCTTCCGCTATTTGGGAAGAACCGGTTTGAACGGCACTTTGGGACGGCATTTCTATTTGAGGCTTTGGAGAGAACTTTTGGAACAAAAGGAGTACCATTAAGGATAACGCGACAGCTATTATTAACTTTTTCTCCATATATCTATCCTTTTCGTTGTGTCTCTTCCTTAATAGCCGGCTTAATTACCGGATCTATTCCGCCCGGGGCAAACGGATGACACCGCAAGACTCTCCTCGCGGCGATAACCGCTCCCTTAACCGCTCCGAATTCACAGATCGCTTCTTTCGCGTATTCGGAACAGGTGGGGTGATATCTACAGCTTCTCGGGAGATACGGGCTTATGAATATTTGGTACCCTTTGATCGCGGCTATTAGTATCCTTTTCATAATATACCGTCTATTTGTCCGCATAAAGCCTTGAGATCTTGCCTTATAGCGCGTGCGATCTCTTTTTTCGTCATCTTATTGACAGATTTTATCAGCCGCACGACCATTCGAATCGACACCTCTTGGCGTAGCTTCGCTTTGCGGAACTCCGCATAGATAAACCGTTTAATGTAATTTCGTTTTACGGCGCGCGCGGCGTGTTTCTTGGAAGTTGTAATGCCGATCTCCAAAGGGAATTTTCCGGTTTGTTTTTCCACCTGGATGTATAGAGAAACCGCCCTTCCCGTCAATTTCTTGCCGTTCTCTAAAATCTCCCTAAAATCTTTTGCTTTTAAAATATGCTTTATCTTCACGCGGATAAAACTTTACGGCCTTTTTGGCGGCGTCTTTTTAAGACTTTACGGCCGGAAGCGGAACTTGAACGTTCTCTAAACCCATGTTTTCTTTTTCGCTTCAGATTTGATTTGTTTTTTAAATTCTTTTTCATTCCAAAACTCCTATTAAATGCGGAAAAAGCGATCTTTTTAAAAAAATCGCCGTGTTCTGTTATCTTAACCGACAATCAAGACTCATGATTATATCATAAGGCAACCTTAAGTCAAGAAAAATGAAACGGACAGGCACAGGGGTCTGTCCGTTGTTTCTTGACACAATTCGTTAGGGGTAAGGGCACGGCATGCCGTGCCCCTTGTATATTGTCACAATTCAGGTAACAAATCGATAGTGACCGGGCTCACCCGACCATTTTGTCCCCTCTTCAATTAATCGGACAAGGCAGGCCTTGTCCCTACGAATAATATAAAACATGCCCAACAAATCGTAGGGGCCGGGCCTGCCCGGCCCTTTTATCCCCATCATCATTGATAACCT
>JADHWG010000027.1 GCA_016783605.1 Candidatus Omnitrophota bacterium
CCACCTCGTAGGTGGAACTAGTACCTTGTCAACCTTCAAATGAAGAGTTCCATTCCACCCACTTTATATCATAGATCCCCGCATCCGCGAGGATGACAGCCCTGTTTGTCATTTATAAAATAGGAACGTCACCCATTTAATTAGGGAATAAAATAGGAACATCACTCTTTTACGTTATAAGTATTTTTTCACCTAATTAAATGGGTGACGTCCCTATTTTTCTCCCTATTTTCGTCCCTATTTTATTTTTATGGTGATAATTAGGTCGCCTTTGTGTTTGCAGTGGGGGCATTTTCCGCCTTGCGCGCGTAGGCGCATTTTTTGTCCGTTTTTTATACCTATAGGAATTTTGAGGGTAATATTCTTTCCGTTTGAAAGTGTAAATTTGGCTTCCCCGCCCGCGGAGGCAAGTTTAGCCGGGATCGGTAGAGTGGCTTTTATATCTGAGTCCACTTCTTGCGATGTTCTATAGCCCCGTTGATTAAGCATCTCACCGTCTGAGGAATAATAGTAGGTGCGCTGAGCTCCGCGGGCGCCTCTGGCGGAAAAAATATCCTGAAAAATATCACCATATTCCGAACCAGAAGAAAATCCTCCGCCGCCGGAGAAGTTTTTAATAAAATCCGAAAAATCAAAACCTTGTGCGGAAGAAAAGTTGCCGGTATACGCGCCGGCACGGCACATATTATCGTATTCTTTTCTCCGGGCTTCGTCTCCCAAAGAATAATACGCTTCAGATATCTTTTTAAATTTCTCTTCAGCCTTTTTATCGTTCGCGTTTTTATCGGGATGATATTTTACCGCGAGGCGGCGGTACGCTTTTTTTATTTCCGCCGCGCTCGCCTCTTTCTTTACTCCCAATACCGAATAGTAGTCTTCTTTCGCCACAATAGAGTTCCTTTTCTTTTAGCTTCTGTCGTGCGGTTTAGCAAAACATTTTCTTATAAACACTTTTATTGCTCTTTCATTTGCCATAGGCATACTTTTTGCTTCATCCATGTCTTTTTCTGTCAAAGTTGCTTTAATCGTCCTCTTCCATAGCACCTTACCGCTTGATGCGTCTTTAACCGTAAAAATTGCTTGAAGCCGCGCGTAATTAGCGATCATAACAGCGTCTGCCACAAAGTCAACCACTCCATGGACATTATCAAGCGGATCTTCTTCCATCCACACAAATTCTTTAACCTTGCAATCTATAACTATGTCGGCCTCCGCTTTATTCGAAACTACCTCAAAATTTATTGATTTTCTTAAAATCAGAGCATCTTCTATTTCCTGCCTAAGCTCTCTAAGATCGACTTTTTGAGCGTTGGACTTATCTTGCGCGTCATGAACAAACACTTTTACCTGATCTTTTTTACTGAACATCTTATACAAATTATCCTGTGGACGACACTCCCCATTATGAGCAATCAGCACCATGCAGCATATTACAACCCCCAATAGAACTTTTTTCATATAACTCCCCCTTTTTTGTCCCTATTTAAGGTCCCTAAACTTCCAATTCCTGCTGTCGGAGCAACACTTCTTTCGTGATATAATCGGTGATCTTTCTGTATTCCAGCTGTCCGGCAAGTTTGCGTGAAGTTTTCTTCGCCAGAACAGGGATATATTCAATATTTTTTGATTTAAACGTGTCCATTATTTCTTTTAATTCCTGTTCGCTATAGGCGAATGTTTTCACTTCTCTGGCAATATCTCCGGCAAGAATGAGCTGATCCATCTGTTCTTCGTTAAACGCGTCGCGGATCTCGCCGAGAGATATCACTCCCATAAAGTCCCCATTCATCTTTATAACGGGAAAATTATTGGCGCTGGTTTCTTTCATAATGCTGATTATTTTCGGCAAGTTAAAATTCTCTTTTATGGCCGGAAAATCTTTTTCCATCAAATCGCTCACTTTGTGCGATTCCACTACGTCTTCTTCCGTTATGTCGCGATTAATTTCATCGGCTTTTTTTATGCCGTATTTGATCATGGGAGGAGCAATAAGCTGAAGCAAGAACGTTGTCGCGGTTATAATGCTAAGAATCAAAAAACCCGCCGCGCGCGCTTCGTCTCCCAAAAAACTGAATGTGTGGAAGGTGGCTATCGCCAGGCCAACAGCCACACCTGCCTGGTCAAAAAGACAAAACCCCAAATATTTGGTCACAGTTGCTTTCGCGCCTGAAAGTTTCCCGCCGATATACGCGCCGGTGACCTTACCAACGCTTCGACTCGCTATATACGCGATCGCAAGGATAAGAACATTTCCCTTTGCCAATATTCTCGCGTCAAGTCTCGCGCCCACCAAAACGAAAAAGAGAATAAAAATGGGCGAGCTGAATTTTTTGACAACTTCGAACATTTCTCTTGATTCGGAGGCTCGAAGATTGGACGCGACCACGCCCAAAACCATTGACGCGAGTATCGGATCCACTTTGAAATAAATCGAAAGCCCGACAACCAAAATGATCGTTCCCAGCGCGTAAGAAAGCATCCGGCCCTTATCCCGCGCGTTCTTGGATATCTTATGAAGCACAAATCCGGCAATGGCGCCTATGGCAACGGAAGAAACTATTTGAATTAGGGGAACCGCCATTGTGCTCAAAATTGACGGATTTTCGTGAACGATAAGAGACCTCGCGAAAACACTGGCGAATCCATATATTAACAGCGCGAGCGCGTCGTCAAGCGCGACAATTGAAAGTGCCGTCATTGTTACGGGGCCGCGGGCTTTATATTCTCCAAGCACTCCGTAAGTCGCCGCCGGCGCGGTAGCCGAAGATAGCGCCCCTAACATTAGTCCTATATACACTTTCCCGGTAATCAGAAATGTTATGCCCCCCACAAGAAAAAATGTCAAAAAAGCTTCAGCGAAAAGTATTGTGTATATTGAACGGCTGTATCTTTTAAACCTTTTGAGATTAAGTTCCGCGCCGATCATAAATCCTATAATGCCTAACGCCAAACTTATTATCGGCCTAAAAGAATCAACCACCGGTCCGCTTAAAAACCCGCGAAAAGATTCCCCGATAAAAAAACCCAAGATCATATATCCCATCACCTGCGGCAGATTAAGTTTACGAAAGATCTTGCCCACAACTGTGCCGAGAAGAATTATTACACCTATTAACAGCAACATATTGTTCATATGCCTTCAACCTCTCTATTTTAAATTCCACCGATTTCGGTGGAATTTCGTATATCGTATGTAGTATGTCGTATATCGTGAAAAAATTCCGCCGGAGGCGGTTCCGCCTTCGGCGGGACCTCTTAATGCGATATACGATATGCGACATACTATATACGAATCATATGTCTCTTATTTCTTTTTGGTCTTCGCCTTTTTACTTTTTTTCTTTTTCGAGGCGCCCGCGCTGAACTTCTTCGAATATTCTTCAAGTTTTTTGCTGACCAGATAATTTATCGTATCTTTCGGATATTTTCCGTTTTTATCCTTTTTTCCGGCTTTTTTCCCGGTCAAAAGTTCTATTCCTTCGTCGATCGTGGATACCGACCATATGTGGAATTTATTTTTTTTCACAAGTTCTATCACTTCTTCTTTAAGCATAAGATGTTTTCGATTCGCTTCCGGAATAATCACTCCCTGTTTTCCGGTTATACCTTTCACCTTACAAACGTGATAAAACCCTTCTATCTTTTCGTTAATCCCGCCTACCGGTTGTACTCGACCATGCTGGTTCATTGACCCGGTAACCGCTATGGATTGCTTGATCGGGATGCCTGAGAGCGACGATAAAAGGCAATATGCCTCCGTGCTTGAGGCGCTATCTCCGTCCACTCCGTCATATGACTGTTCGAAACAAATGCTCGCGCTTAAACTGAGCGGCGCGTCTTGCGCGAATTTCTCGCCCAAGAACCCGGTTAAGATCATAACACCTTTTGAATGAATACTGCCGCCCATTTTGACTTGCCGTTCAATGTCAACAAGACCGGCTTTTCCCATATAACTGCGGCTTGTTATTCGCGAGGGTTTACCGAACATATATTCACCCATATCTATAACCGCCAAACCATTAACCTGACCGCACGCGGAAGAATCAACGTCTATCATAAGCACGTCTTTTTGTATAAGTTCGCCAATTTTTTCTTCAATAAGGCTTGACCTGTATATTTTTTCCTTTATCGCCCTTCCTATATGCTGGGTCTCAACATATTCCGCCTTATCCTTGCCCGCCCAATAGTTTGCTTCTCTTAGAATATCAGCGATCGACATAAATCTCGCGCTGAGTTTTTCCTGGTCACTGATGAGTTTCGATCCATATTCCACCACTTTCGCGACGGCCTTTCTATCAAAATGACGCAGGCCTTCTTCTTCGCACCTGGCTTTTATAAAAGCGGCATACTTATTAATTTTCTGCGTACTTCTATCCATTTCAATATCAAAATCCGCTTTTATCTTGAACATTTTACGAAAATCTTCGTCAAACTTGTAAAGATATTGATAAAGCCAGGGAGGTCCGACCAAAATTATCTTTATGTCAGACGGTATCGGTCTCGGTTTTAAACTGGTTGTCGAAATAACTCTGAACTGTTCGTTTATGTCTTCCACTTTTATCTCATGATTGCGCGCGACTCGTTTGATCACGTCCCACGCCATAAAATTGTTCAAAATGTCCATCGCTTGAAGAACGAGATATCCTCCGTTGGCTTTATGCAGCGCGCCGGGCGCGATCATGGTGAAATCGGTCGTCATAGATCCAAAGTGTGAGGCGTATTCAATTCTGCCGAGCAAATTGTAATATGTCGGATTAGACTCCCTTATTACCGGCGCTCCCTGCGAATGACGATAATCTACCAATAAATTCACTTTGTATTTATGAAAATTTTCGGTTTTCGGCACGGGTTTCATTCCGAAAAGCGCGCCTTGCTGAGGCGCTTCTTCTTCTCTAAAGATATCCATGTTTTCAATGACGTTTTCCTGCACATGGTTCAGATATTCTATAATGTCTTCGAACTCTTTATACTTGAAACGCAGTTCATCAATTATGTGTTTCGCGGAAAAAAGCGCGATTTCTTTTTCCAATTCCCTGATCTTTATTTTAGCGTCTTTTTCCATCGCTCGAACTTCGCTTAAAACCTGTTCGATCTTAATATGGAGATCATGTTTTTTTTGTTCTATTTTTTCTTTTTCCTTTTTAGAAAGCTTTTCATATTCTTCGGTGTTCATTTGCCGTTCACCGATCCTTGGAACAAGAATAACTCCGGTCGCCGATTGTTTTAACACAAACCCTTCTTCAAAAGCGTTGTTTTCGACGTCTTCCAGCGTGGCGTCTCTTTTTGCCTTATACTCTTTCGAAAGATCTTGTTTTCGAATCTCATAATCTTCGCTTTCAAACGCTTTCGGCACTTCGATCTTAAGCTCACTGACAAGTTCTTCCATATCCTTTTTAAAAATGAACCCTCGACCTGATGGAAGTTTTATCGCGATAGGTTCGTCTTCACGAATAAAATTGTAAACATAGATCCAGTCGGAAGGAGTTTCGCGTTTCGCGGCAATTTCATTTACGGCTTTATTTACCTGCGTGTTCCGCCCGGTCCCCGTACTCCCGCAAACAAATATGTTATACCCTTCAGACTTCACGTTTAATCCGAAATCAATAGCGCTAACGCCTCTTTCCTGATGCGCGGGTTCGACCTCAAAAACATAGTCTTCGGTAGTCTTAAAAGAAAACTGTGAAGCGTCACAAGTTTCTCTCAATTCCTTCGGTTTTAGTTTCCTCATAAATTTTCTCCCTTCCTCGATTGTCAGAATACCCCCCCCCAAACAACCTCGTAGGTTGAACCTACGAGGTTCAACCTACGAGGTTGTTTTGGGGGGTAACGGGATTAATCTTTCCCGGTGGTCTGTTGTTATAGAAAAACTTTAAAAACGATCATCCAAAATGGTATACTAAATATCGCGACCACATGCGTATAAAAAATACTGCTTGAGAAAAACTTGTTATCACACTTTACATAACTTCCGATAACGACCAAAGATACCGCGGTCGGCATCATGCTTTCCAAAAAAAGAAAAAACTTATGGTCACGCGAAAGCGGCACAAAATACAGTATGGGAAGCACCAATAAAGGCAATAAGAAAAGTTTCGCCGCGCCGCCGGCAATGAGCGCGCCCTTATTCGCCGAACCATACGCTTTATATCTGCACAAATAAGCCCCTAATGTAAGCATCGCTAGCGGAAACGCCGCGTGTCCCAATTGCCGTAAAGGATCCATCAAAACATGGGGAAGACTTTCGGGACCCGCGATAGCAACCACCAATAGAGAAAAGACCGTCGCGACAACCGGAGGATTAAACAGAATGTCTCTTTTCGGCATACCGCTTTTTCTTCCGGCGAGAAAAAATGGTACAAACGACCACATAACAAGATTAAACCCGATAAGAAAAAGAAACATGTATATGAGCAGTTTATCCGCAAGCGCTCCCGCGAATGAAAATAAGATCAAATTCATCGGAAGATACCCGCAATTTTGAAAAGCGACAGACGCTACAAATTCCTTGTCTGAGGCGCGATTCTTTAGAAACGGACGGATTACCAGCCCTATACCCGCGCCAAGCGCGGAAAACAAAATCGCCGCCAGCGGAAAGATCCACCACAATGGATACGTTATAAAATTAAAATGCGTCACGGTTTTTGAAATAATCAAAGCCGGAAAGATCCCCCTGACAAGCAGTAAACTGAGCGTGTCAACAAACTTGTCGTCAATGACATTCCGAAGGCGAAGAAAATAGCCGATAAGCGCTAAAATAAAGAGCTTAAGTATCGCCAAACTGATCGCATGAAAAGTGATGGTTATGTCCATAATAAGTTTCGTTAGTTCGTTGATCGTTGGTTCGTTAAACTCTCCAACAATCAACGAACTAACGAATTACGGTTTTCCTAAAAGTTTAAACATTTCCCGTTTATATGCTTCAACTCCGGGCTGATCGAACGGATTTACTCCCGCCAAATAACCCGATATCGCGGCGGCTTTTTCAAAAAAATAAAAAAGCTGTCCCAAACAAAAAGCGGATTTACCTCCGAAGAACACAGTCATATTTGGAACGCCCCCATCAAAATGCGCTTTTCTGGTCGCCTCATACGCTTTGCGGTTAACGTGATCAACGCTTTTGCCGGCAAGATAATTCAGGTTGTCCAGATCATCCGAAACTGTCGGGATCCTGCATTTTTCAGGATTTTTTTCCGCGACCAGAAACGTCTCAAAAAGATTCCGTTCACCCTGCTGGATCAATTGTCCCATAGAATGCAGATCCGTCGAAAAATCGCAGGAAGCGGGAAAAATGCTTCGTCCGTTCTTTCCTTCACTTTCTCCGAAAAGCTGTTTCCACCATTCGTCAAAATAGTGAAGACTGTTATCAAAACTTGAAAGTATTTCGATCTTTTTCCCGCTTCGATAAAGGATATTGCGGATAGCCGCATACCTACAGCTTATATCTTTTACCGCGCCGGACTTTAATCCGTATTTTCTCTGAGCCTTCGCGCCATCGAGTAGTTCCCGTATGTTAATTCCGGCTGAAGCTACCGGTAATAACCCTACGGCGGTCAAAACGGAAAATCTGCCTCCGATATCATCCGGAATAACAAAACTTTCGTATCCCTCTTCTTCAGCGAGGCGTTTAAGCGCTCCCTTTTCTTTATCCGTAACACATATGATCCTGCTCTTGAGCTCTTTCGCGGAATATTTCCTCATCAAAAAATCTTTAATGATCCTGAATGCGAGCGCGGGTTCGGTAGTCGTGCCGGATTTTGAAATCACAATAACGTTTACGTCTCTGTCTTTCACCTCACTCAAAAGACGGTTCAAAAAATCCCCGGACAAGTTATACCCCGCGAAAAAAATATCTTTTCCAATTATTCTAGGTGCCAATGTTTCTATAATCGACCTGGCTCCAAGATATGATCCCCCGATGCCGATAACGATAACCGCGTCTTTTTCGGAATTTATTCTCCCGCCTGTGGTCTCTATCTTTTTCAGGAATTCAGGCCCCGCCTCTTCAGGAAAATCCACCCACCCGAGGAATTCCTTTCCTCTTGAATTTTTTTCGATAAGCGCGGCGTGCGCCTTTTCCACTTCAGGTAAAATATTGCGGAAGTCTCTCTCCGAAACAAACCCCTTGAGACACTTGGTATTCAGCTTTAATCGTTTTTTAAACATATCCGCCTCTTTTACCTTTTCTAACTTCCGCTTTTAAGACTTCTGAACAAATTATAACATCCTGAGAGTTTCGCCCTAAAATGAAAGGGCTTGGTCATATCGGAATTCGTCACTTTTACACGATTAAGCTCATACACATCACGATTTTGTCGATCGAAACCGCGATTAGTCGTACAGGCACCTTTGTATCCCGCTTCTTTGACAATGTTTTTAATTTCCTCGGTAAATCCTCCAACGGGAAAACAAAAATACTTAACCTCTTTTTTCAATTTCTTCTCTATGTCTTCTTTACAACCGGAGATTTCTTCCCAAAGACGTTTTTTATTCTTCTCGGAAGGAAGATACATATCACTTCTTGTGTGTCCGCCAAAATTAATGCCGTGTTCCGACATAAGCCGAACCTCGTCCCAAGTCAAATACCCCTCCCGACCGCTTACATAATTGGTGATCAAAAATATCTCCGCCGTCATTTTATGTTTTACCAAAACCGGAAAGGCATAAAAATAATTATCCCGATAACCGTCATCAAACGTAAGAACGACCGTTTTAGGCATAAATTGGATTCCCTTATCGATATTTTCGAGAAGCTCATCAAGTGAAATGACGGAATATCCATCATTTTTCAAAAATTTCATTTGCTTGGAAAAATTCTGAGGACTGACATTTAAACTGCTGCTATCATCGTCATTGATAGCGTGATACATAAGTATCGGCGTCACCCTGTTTGCATTCAAATAGAACACAAAACCGATCACTCCCACCACGGACAATAATAATATTAGTATCCCGACTTTTTTCAAAAATCGCATGTTTACCTCTGGTTTCAGTCCCATAAATTTATTCGCGCGTAGCAACCTCTACCTATTATACTGAATGACCCCTTAAAAAACCAAATTACTTCGGTTTTTTAAGGGGTCACAACAATAAAATGCTCTTTTAAACATTTTATGATACATCGATAGCCGCAACCGGGCATTGCTCGGCACCGTTTTTCGCCTCTTCCGCCTTATCTTCCGCTATTCCTGAGACAACAACCGCTTTATCCTCTTTCATTTCGTATACTCCGGGAGCAACCTGAGCGCATAACCCGCAACCGATACATTTTTCCGCATCCACTGCAACATTCATTTTCAAACACCTCACTTTCAGTTTAATGATGTAATTGTATCAGAATAAAAGCAATGGGTCAAGTTTCAAAGGGCACGGCATGCCGTGCCCCTACGGAATGTTTCATCATAAAATCGATAATTGGGTGAAATTTGTAGAGCACGGCGTGACGTAACCATTACCTTTTTCGAATATTCCCGCCAAACCCAAAATTCGTAGGGGCACGGCATGCCGTGCCCTATTTTTTTTAAATATTCTTGTTAGGTCAAAAGTTAGAAATATTTTGAAAGAATCCGTTCATTTTTTTTGTCTCTTATGGTAGAGGAACATTTCGCGTTGCGCAAGAAAAAAAAGGAGTTGTTATTATGATAACCCACACAACAAAAAAAATGCTTTTACGGTACATTTATTCCGCCATAAACATATTGTCCCCATCGGCATGTTTACTCTGCGAAGTAATTCCCGCGCGTTTTCCTTCTCCCTTATGCCGAAGGTGTGAACAGTTCATCTCTTCGGGAATAATTCCACCATACACACGAACACAGTATATCCAAAAGGTGTGGACGTGCCGTTTTTATAAAGCCGCCATAATAAAATGCGTGCATCAATTTAAATATCGCGGAAAAACTCAAATGATAAACGTGTTTAAAAAAATGTTTCCGGAAATATTAACACACGAAACCATTTCCACCTACGAGGTGGAATTGGTCATATCTGTTCCTTTACATAAAAAACGACTGTGGGAGAGAGGATATAACCAATCGGAAATTATCGCGAAAAAAATATCAAAACGTTACGGACTGCCTTTCTCTTCCACAAATCTCATTAAAACAAAACACACTTCTTCCCAAATGACACTTTCAAAGAAGTTGCGCCTAAACAATTTAGCGGATTCTTTTTCGGTAAGAAACGCGACTGCTGTTAAAGATAAGAAAATTTTGTTGGTAGACGATGTGATGACAACCGGCGCGACTCTAAACACATGCGCGGGCGAGCTTCTTAAAGCCGGGGCTAAAGAGATCTTCGCTTTCACTTTGGCCAAAACAGAATAAGGGCACGGCATGCCGTGCCCCTACGCAAAACACCTTTTTCTGTCATCCTCGCGTTTGTCCGGCTTTGCCAAGAACGCGTGAGGATGACATTTTGGGAGCATTTTGCAACAGCGCCACGAAAACCCAAACACCATCCATGCAACCTCGTAGGTTCAACCTACGAGGTTGCATGGATGGTGTTAACTTTTTTTGTAGATGAAATAGATCCCGACACACGCGAACATAACGTTACTGAACCAGGCGGCAATAAATGGCGGAAGGATCCCTCCTTTTCCGAGCGCGAGGCTGATCGCCATAACCGGCAAATAAAGCATCGCCACCGTAATTCCTCTTACCATTCCGATCAGCGCGCTCGCGCGGCCGGTTTCAATGCAGAACGGCACTCCCACCAACACCGTGATAAGAGCTGTAAACGGCAACGCTATCTTGTAATTCAGATCGACTAAAAGTCTTCTCACTGTTGGAGGAGAACCAACTCTGAAAATACCGAGATATTCCCTCAGCTGACGATAGCTCATAAACTTCGGATCCCACTGATTGTTCATGAACTGCGCCGGGGTTTCCGCAATATCAATTCGTTTTTCCCTATACACAACCGGCGCGCTCGTAAATTTTCCATTCTTTCCGGCTTTAAAAACCATAATATCCTGTCCGTACCACGCCTCATCCCGCCATTTCGCGATTCTTACGTTCACTTTTTCAAAAATTTGATGTTCTCTATCCTGTTTATGAATTATCAAGTTGTTGAGAGTTTTTGTTTTGGGAGAAAACGATTTCGCGTAAATGATCTTATCGCCTTTACCGTAAATCGTCAGCTCTTTTATCATTGAACGATTTTTACTTCCGGAATGTTCAAGTTCTTCCTGTCTTATGCGGCTTGACTTCTTCATAGACGAGGGAACATATTTATCGTTTATGATAAAGGTCGCCATACAGATTATGAACGTCACAAAAAGAACGGGTTTTACCAATCGCCACAAGCTTAATCCGCTGGTAATAAAAGCCGTAATTTCATGATTTTTACTAAGCGCGTTAAAAACATATACCGAGGCCAAAAGCGACGCGAACGGAACCATATTTACGAACGCGAATGGTGCCAGATAAAAATAAAAGGACAGGATACTCGCGAGCGGAATGTTATTTTTAACGATGTCGTCCAAAAAACCCAAAACATCGCCTATTATCCCCAATACCATCAGCAGTGTTATGCAGAAAAAAAACGCGCTTATATAACTTTTAAACACATATTTCTCAAGTATTCTCATTCTATACCTATTTTTTTGCGATCCGGTAAAATAAGACGACGCCCATCGTAAAAAGCAAAATATCGGCCAGCCAAACGCCAAGCCACGGATGTATGATACCGCGTATGGCAAACGCTATACCTCCAAGCATGATTCCCCAATAGATAAGAAATAGCACTATCGCCAACCCAAATCCGACAAATTTTTCACGACGATGCGTTGTTATCGCCAACGGGATCGCGGCAAGAACAAACACCAGGTTTGAAAATGCCAAAGCGATCTTTTTATGCAGTTCTATGCGAAGAGGTACCGCGTCTATATCGTTCTCACTTAAACTTCTGATATCGGTTAAAAGTTCTTTAATGCTCTTTTCCCGCGCTTTTTTTTGTATATTGCGAACGTCTACTGTCTTTTCAAGGTTAAGGGTTAGATAATAATCTTTGAACGAAAGTTTATAAAATTCATCCGGTTTATCTGTGGCTATCTCGTCAGCTGTCCCCTCTCTAAGCCAAAGTTTGACGCTATTTTCTTCCGGCAGAGATATTATTTCTCCGGTTTTCGCTTCTATCGTCCTGGTCGGTTTACCCTTACGCGGTTGGTATATTCTGATATTTTCAAGAACTTCCCCTTTCACGCCGTGAATAAAAATTATATAATTCTTGAACCCTTTCACGAACACGCCAGGCTCAAGCATCGCGGTGGGATGTTTTATTCCGACCTTTTTAAGAAGTTTTCTGGCAATAAATTCCGATTCGGGTAATATCCTGTCGTTCAGCGGAACACTTATCAAACTTATAATAAAACCACAGATCAGAACAGGAAGCACAATGCTGTGGATGTTAATACCGCTCGTTCTAAGCGTTGTAACTTCATTGTCCCCGGAAAGTCTTCCGAAACCGAGCAGGACGGCCGAAAGAACGGAAATCGGTATTGTAAAAATGAGAACGTACGGAAGGAAAAGAAAAAATATCTTTACCACTTGAATCGCCTCAACGCCTTTATTCATGACCATGTCTACCGTCTGAATAATGTTTCCGGCCGCCAAAATAATGGTTGAGACGAATAACGCCCCTAAAAACGGACCACCCAACTCTTTCAGCATGTATCTAGTTATTATTTTCATAAAATTCTGGTAGGGGCACATGCAATGTGCCCCTACGGTATTCAATTAAGTCGCGAGAAGTTTTGTCAGATCGTAAAGACGGTTTCCCAATTCCCGATCTTTATCCCTTTCGAAACAGGCCTTCTCATAAGAAACCAGTGTTAGTTCTCCACCGCTTATTCCGACCATTTTTCCGTGGTGTCCATCAATCAGAGCGTCTATAGCATACGCGCCCATCATTGACGCGAGTATCCGGTCAGGCGCGTTAGGCGAGCCGCCTCTTTGCACATGTCCGAGAGTCACGCCTCTGACTGAGTATCCTGTTTCGCTCTTAAGTTTCTCCGCGATGGAATGAGCGCTATCAAATCCTTCAGAAACGATAATGATCCAACTCCTTTTGCCCTTTTGTTCGGCTTCGGTAATTTCACCAGCGATCTGTTTTATCGTAATGCTGCTTCCCGGCCGCAAAACTTCTTCCGCGCCTCCGGCAAGAGCGGCCATTACGGCAATATAAGGCTCCTCCCGCCCCATAACTTCTATAACATAAATTCGTTCCATACTGGAAACCGTGTCACGGATTTTGTCCACCGCGTCCAGAACGGTATCTACCGAAGTATGACATCCTATCGTATAATCCGTATATCCGAGATCATTATCGATCGTTCCGGGAATACCGACGCTTTTCACATTCCAGTCTTTATGTAGAGCAAGCGCCCCTTGCAAAGAACCGTTGCCCCCGATAATGACAAGCGCGTCTATTTTGTTCTTTTGCATAACCTTTACGGCTTTTTCCTGACCTTTCGCGGTCAAAAATTCTTTGGATCTGGCGGTTTTTAAAATGGTGCCGCCGCGGGAAAGAATGTTGCTTACACTGCGTGACGTCATAGGGATCAACTCTCCGGAAATCAGTCCTTCGTACCCACGCATCACGCCGTTAACCTCGATCCCTTCATAGATCGCTTTTCTCACAACGCTTCTTATCGCCGCGTTCATCCCCGGGGCATCCCCCCCCGAAGTTAAAACCCCTATTTTTTTGATTTTGTTTTTCATAATGCTCCCATCTAATTAATGACAAATGACAAAATTCAAATGACAAAACAATGACAAAATTCAAATGACAAAATTAATGATAAAATTTAAATACCAAAAATTTGTTTTTAAAAACAACCTCGTAGGATGCAAAGTAACCTACGAGGTTGTTTCTTTAAAATCTTCCTCTTTACGTTTTTTAATTTTGTTATTTGGATTTCTTTTGTCATTTGAATTTTGTCATTTGTCATTTTTGTTAATACCTATAATGTTCCGGTTTATAAGGACCTTCTACCGGGACTCCGATATAATCCGCTTGTTCTTTGGAGATGATCGTTAATTTTACGCCTATTTTTGACAGATGAAGCCGTGCGACCTCTTCATCAAGCGGCTTTGACAATCTGTATACTTTTTTTTCGTATTTATCTTTGTTGTCCCAGAGATCGATCTGCGCCAGAACTTGGTTCGAAAAAGAATTCGACATAACGAACGAAGGGTGTCCCGTCGCGCATCCGAGATTAACCAGCCTTCCTTCGGCTAAAAGATATAACGCGTTACCTTTCGGAAAAATATATTTATCCACCTGCGGTTTTATGTTTATCTTTTTTATTCCCGGAAAGCGTTCAAGCGGCGCGACTTCGATCTCGTTATCAAAGTGTCCGATATTGCATACGATTGCCTGATCTTTCATTTTTTCCATATGCTTGACTCGAATAACGTTTTTATTCCCCGTCGCCGTCACATAGATATCCCCTCTCCCGAGAGTCTCTTCCAAAGTCGTAACTTCGTATCCTTCCATCGCCGCTTGTAAGGCGCAAATAGGGTCAATTTCCGTAACGATTACCCGCGCGCCGATTCCGCGTAAAGATTGAGCCGACCCCTTTCCCACATCTCCGTAGCCGCAGACAACCGCGACTTTACCGGCCACCATAACATCCGTCGCTCTTTTTATTCCGTCGGCAAGTGATTCCCGGCATCCGTAAAGATTATCAAATTTTGATTTTGTAACGGAATCGTTTACGTTGATCGCCGGGACCAAGAGCTCTCCGCTTTCGGTCATCCGGTAAAGACGGTGTACACCTGTGGTGGTCTCTTCTGAGACGCCTTTCCAGTCACGAACCATTTTGGTCCATTTATCCGGCTCTTCCGGCAAAAATTTCTTTATAATGTTAATAAGCTCCGCTTCATCTTCCCCTCCGGGCTTTTTCTCAAGAACACTTGAGTCTTTTTCAGCCTGAGCCCCAAGATGCATCATAAGCGTCGCGTCCCCGCCGTCGTCAACTATAAGCTCCGGTCCCTTTCCGCCCGGGAAGCTGAGCGCCTCTCGAGTACACCACCAAAACTCCTCAAGCGTCTCGCCTTTCCACGCGAAGACCGGAACACCCGCCTTTACGATAGCCGCGGCCGCGTGATCCTGCGTGGAGAATATGTTACAACTCGCCCATCTTACATCAGCGCCCAGAGCCGTAAGAGTTTCAATAAGAACCGCAGTCTGTATCGTCATGTGAAGCGACCCCATTATCCTCACGTCTTTAAGCGGTTTTCTATCGGCATACTTTTCTCGAAGCGCCATAAGTCCCGGCATTTCTTGTTCGGCTATATCAATTTCTTTTCTCCCGAAATCCGCAAGATTTATGTCCTTTATTTTGTAGTCATTTGTTATGGTAGACATTTTTCGTTCTCCTTAAATTTTGCACTTTACGTTACATGTTGCATGTTACACACTACACGTAAAACTTGCTACGTGCAACCCGATTGCACCTCGTAGGTGCAACTGCACCTACGAGGTGCAATCGGGTTCGAGGCTTGGTTAGTTTGAAACTTACGCCGCTTTCTTTAACACGTCTGCCATATCTATCTCTTCCCAAGTAAACCCTTCTTCATTTCTGCCGAAATGTCCATACGCGGCAGTCTGTTTGTATATGGGTCTTCTCAGTTTAAGTTTTTCGATGATGCCTCCCGGCGTCAGATCGAAATTTTCGCTTACTATTTTTACTATTTTTTCTTCCGGTATCTTTCCCGTGCCGAACGTATTAACCATAATGCTGACGGGTTCCGCCACACCTATCGCGTACGCCAATTGAACTTCACACTTTTTAGCGAGCCCGGAAGCAACAATATTTTTTGCGACATACCGCGCCATATACGAAGCTGATCTATCCACTTTTGTAGGATCTTTTCCGCTGAAACATCCGCCGCCGTGACTCCCGACACCGCCGTAAGTGTCAACTATGATCTTTCTGCCGGTGACCCCCGTATCTCCCTGCGGACCTCCAACTTCAAATCTTCCGGTGGGATTTATAAAAATTTTCGTGTCCTTATCCATCAAGTCCGCCGGAATAATCTGTTTAATAACCAATTTCTCCATATCTCTATGAATATCATTCATCGAAGCTTTATGATCATGATGCGCGCTGATCACGACCGCTTCAACTCTTTTTGGAACACCACCCTGATATTCCACGGTAACCTGGCTTTTACCATCAGGTCTTAAATAGTTAACGGTTTTTTCTTTTCTTATGTGGGAAAGCCGGCGCGTGAGCGCGTGAGCCAATGTGATCGGCATCGGCATAAGTTCTTTTGTTTCATCCGTCGCGTATCCGAACATCATCCCCTGGTCACCCGCGCCGCCCGTATCAACTCCCATAGCGATATCCGGAGACTGTCCTTGAACCGAGGTAACCACTCCGCAAGTAAGATAATCAAATCCGTAATTGGCACTCGTGTATCCGATCTCACGAATGGTTTTCCTAATAATTTTCGGGATGTCAACATAACATGAAGTTGTTATCTCTCCCGCGACAAACGCCAAACCGGTGGTCACCATCGCTTCACACGCGACTCTTCCGGAAGGATCACTTTTGTATATTTCGTCCAGTATCCCGTCGGATATCTGGTCACACACTTTGTCCGGATGCCCCTCGGTAACACTTTCCGAAGTGAATAAATATTTGTTTTTCATTTTGTCCGTTCCCTTTCCAAGCCCCCTCACCCCTTCATTACCGCCCCCTCAATTCCACCTCCCCCCAATTGCACCTACGAGGTGCAATTGGGGGGAGGTGGAATTGAGGATGAAACTGAATACTACACGGAAATATTCGTTTTCGGCAATAATTGAAAAAGGTTAAAGAACCTTTTTTTGTTTAGTCTAATTCCCTATTCCAATTCTCTTTCCCGATATTCAATATCAGCTTTTTCCAACGAAACTTTGTCCCCGATATCATACCAACCTTGCGTAAAAACGTATCCGAAAACTTCGTCGGTTTCAGAAACCCATTTTACAAAATTTCCGGGAGCGTCTTTCGTAAGAGACGTTTTCATATAATCTCCCACCGCGCCCAATTTTTCTTTAGGCAAATAATAGATCCCGGTTGACGCGAGAGTACTTTTCGGATCCGGAGATTTTTCCTGAAAATCACTGATACTGCTATCTTTTTTTAAAGCAACCACACCATATTTCTTTGCGAGTTTAAGATCTTTTACATCAAACAAAGCAACGCTCACTTTGTTTTTATCCCTGCCGAAACGAACAAAATCAGATATTTCAAACTCGAAAAGATTGTCTCCGGCAACTATCAGCACATCATCACAAGGTTTTTCATTTTCCAAAACAAGATTTATGTCGCCGATCGCGCCGAGTCTATCGTCATTCGTGTGCGTCTGGTCGTTAATGACTTTCACTTCAACCGAAAAAGTTCTGCCAGAGACCCATTTTATGACCATATCGGAAAACTTATCATTCGTCACCACATACACCGTGTCACATCCGTCAAGCGCTTCAAATTTTCGAAGAAGCCTTTCAAGGATCGTTTTGCCTCCAACTTTTATAAGCGGTTTCGGTCTGTCCAAAGTCAATGGATACAGTCTCGTGCCATACCCCGCCGCCAATATCAATCCCTTCATATCCATCCCTTTCGTTTAATCCTCGTTCTTTTCCACAAGTTACAAGTTTCAGGTTTTCCGCCGGAGGCGGACCCGCCTCCGGCGGGTAACCTGTAGCCTGTAACTTGAAACTTGTAACTCTATATCTCTTTATCCAACCAATTCCATCGCCATATCCGGCACCAATTCGATCAATTTAGCTCTCGCGAACGCTTGAACTTCAGCGCCGGAAGTGAATGCCAACGCTTCTTTCGCAATTTTTTTGGCATCGGAGAACTTGATGGATCTTACTATCTTTTTAACTTCCGGAACCGCGATCGGAGAAGTACTGAACTCATCCAGCCCCAACCCCAGCAAAATCGCCGTCAGTGATATGTCCCCGGCCATTTCACCGCATAATCCAACCGGAATATTATTCGCGTGGGCATTATCAATAACCATTTTTATCAGTCTGAGCACTGCCGGATGCGCCGGTTCGTATAAATAGGCTATCTTTTCATTCACTCTGTCCACCGCCAAGGAATACTGTATAAGATCGTTAGTCCCTATACTGAAAAAAGCGGCTTCTTTCGCCAGTATATTGCTTGTTATCGCCGCCGACGGAACCTCGATCATCGCCCCAACCGGAATATCTTCATTAAAAGGGGTTCCTTCCTTTCGAAGCTCTTTTTTAACTTCTTCGAGAACTTCATTTGCCTGACGAAACTCACTTATCCCTGAAATCATCGGATACATGAGTTTAATGTTTCCGTAAACCGAGGCCCTTAGGATCGCCCTTAGGTGTGATTTAAAAATATCCGGCCGCGCCAAACAGAAACGTATCGCTCTCCAGCCTAAAAAGGGATTCATTTCTTTCGGAACGTCCAATTGCGAAAGAAACTTGTCTCCCCCAAGATCCATTGTTCTAACAATTACGTAGTTGGGTTTTATCCTCGCGGCGACCGATTTATACGCGTTGAACTGTTCTTCTTCACTCGGGAGGTCTTCCCTGTTCATATAAAAATATTCCGTTCGGTATAGCCCGATCCCTTCGGCACCGTGAGAAATGACACTGGCAACATCTTCCGGAAGCTCGATATTTCCGGCAACCGCCACTTTTTTTCCGTCAAGAGTTTCACTTGGAAGCATTTTTAATTCTATAAGTTCGTGTTCAAGATATTCATACCTTTTCTTTTCTTTCTGATATTTTTCAAGGAATCTTTTATTGGGATTGACTATCACAGTTCCGTGAATCCCGTCCAATATTATCTCATCTCCGTTTTTAACTTTGTCCGTGATCGATTCCAATCCGACAACCGCCGGAATTTCCAAAGACTTCGCCATAATGGCCGTATGAGACGTCCTTCCGCCGATATCCGTAACAAAACCTAAAACACGTCCCTTATGCATCATTGCTGTGTCTGACGGAGACAAGTCATAAGCGACTATTATGGATTTCTCATCCAAGTCTTCCAATTTTTTGTCTTCAGCGCCGGTCAGATTCCTTAATATTCTCTTTCCCACGTCTGTCATATCGCTTATTCTGTCTCTTAAATACTCATCCTTGGCTTCGGAAAGCACTTTCATATAGCGATTCATTACTTCCGTAAAAACAAACTCAATGTTCTTCTTTTTTTTCTTCAGCATCGCGATAACTTCCTGAACAAGAACACTGTCTTCCAGAACCAAAAGATGCGCGCTAAAAATTTTGCCGTGTTCTATTCCCATCTCGCGAGAGATCTTTTTCTCTATGGCAAGGATCTCTTTCCTCGTCAGTTTCAAGGCCTTTCTGAAACGCTTTATCTCCGTGGTTATCTCTTTTTGAGAAACAACTCGTTCATCCGGCACAATGTCTTCGGTACCGAAAATGTGAACCTTTCCTATCGCGATTCCCGGCGCGGCGGGAATGCCTTTAAGCTGTATCTGTCTTTTTGAAGAAGAACGTTTTTTCATAAAACACCAGCCTTGTTTATAGGCGGACGAAAGGCCCGCCACTACGCATGCTATTTTTTCTTTTCCAGGTCATTCAATAAAACCGTGGATAATTCTTCGACGGCTAGAGCCGCGTCAGAGCCTCTGGCGATAATCGTGATCCGCGAACCTTTTTCCGCGGCAAGCATCAATATCCCCATTATCGATTTGCCGTTAACTTTTTGATCTTCTTTTATTATGGTTATTTCGCTTTCAAACTTATTGGCTATCTGCACGAACATAGCCGCGGGCCTGGCGTGCAGCCCGGTTTTGTTTTTGACGACAATTTCTTTTTTAATTGTTACTTCAGTCATTATTTTCCTTCGATCTCCATCTTTATTTTCATCCCGCCTGAAAGCGCGCCGTCACGCGCTCGGGCGCGTTCATCTCCGACAAGCACCGATATCCCCTGAAATGTCTTATTTAGACCGTTTTCAGTTTCGTTAACACTGTATAACGGATATGTCAAAACTGAAAACTTCTTGTCAAAAAAGAATTTTACTTTGACACGCGAATATTGATCTTCTAAAAATATTCTGTCCGTTTTAGTAATTTTCGGTTTCACAAGAAACTTTTTGTCCCAGATCAAAAAGTTAAATTCAACACCGTATTCAATCATTCGTCCAGCGGCGTTCTTCACGTTCACTTCGTGCTCGAATTCTATGTTTCGTTTCTCACCAAGCGTTATTTTCTTTTTAACTTCCACATCCTGGATGCTTCCGTCTTGCCGAGAAATTTTGTCTCTACGCGTTAAGCTCTGAACAATGTTTCCATTATCAACTTTAGAATTTGACGCGTATTCGCCGCTTAAAAAACTGTCATAACAATCGAGCTTTTTGTATCGTTTTCTTAGCGGCGTTGTGCTTTTAAAAATATGCGTCAAAAAAGACATGCGCCTATATCCGTCATAAACCAGCTCTTTTCGTAGTCCGCGCCGCGCGAGACCGACGATATCGTTAATATCAGCATAATTTCCGCTTTTTATCATTTCTCTGGCGGCTCTTATGCGTTCGGCATAACTTCTTCTCAGCTTCTCGTGATAAGTTTCCCGTATCCGTGAGATCGTATTCGTTAAATTCACATGAGACGGTTTATAATCTATTTCGCTGACAGCGCCGCCTGAAAAAGATTTTATAAAAATACGGATAAAACGGTTATCTATCGAAATTTCGCGGCTGGAAGAGTCATAATCACGAACCGGAATACTTCTTTTTTTTATTTTCTCATCCGCGCCGTCAATCAAGTCTTGAGCCTTTATCAAGTGCTTGTAAACTCCGCTTCTTAGATGCGGCAGATACACGCCCCCGAACACCCCATGCCAATAAGCGCAATTCGACTGAGCTTTTAACACTTCTTCTTTTGCCTCGAGGAACCACTCTTTCACGTTTTCTGAGGCGCCCGGCGGGGCAATCTCATCAACCACACCGCTGACAGAGATCATCCTTTCGTGCATTCTGCCCGCTTCGGGATATTTTTTTAAAAAATTCCTAAAATTCCCGCCGCTCCACTTCATCATTTCCGCGTAACTCGACTGGGGAACTTCTTCTATTTCTTTCGCGGGCAAAGTATCCAAAACATCCGAATACCTCACAGTCTTTAGCCACCGGTCATTTTCTGTTAAAAGACGAAAAAAATTTCTAAGCCAGGCTTTTTTATACACCCATTTATGTGTATGCGGCCATGCCCCGAATTTTTCACCGTCATCGGCGAAAAACAAACATTTATCTCCTTCGGCGCCGGCATGAGCCATTGTTCTTATACGTTCAATGACCTCCCCCGGCATGCAAAACGGTATCAAATACCTGAATTTTGTAAGCGCCGGAAATAACGTCAACGTCCCTTTTCCCGTCTTAACTCGATACGGAACGTACATCTTTTCGATATTAATTCCCGCGCGAACAAGATGGTAATCATCGATAATGGTATATTCAATGCCTTTTGAAGCGAACGTATCGACGATCGACATATTCCATACTCTTTCCGCCAGCCACGCGCCGCGTGAACGAATGGAAAAAATATTCTTTACTATTTTTTCGTTTTCCTCAAGCTGCCGAACCCTATCCCCTTCCGGGATGATCGTCATGATCGGCTCGAAACATCCGCCGCCGATCAATTCCACCGTGCCGAGAGATATCAAGCGACTGATCCTCTCAATAAAATCGGGGTGTTTTGCTTTCAGCCAAAGCAGTAAATTTCCGGAATAATGAAACGAAACTTTAATTCCCGGAAATTCTTCCAATATGTCCAAAAACGGCAAATACGCGTTTTTATAAGCTTTCTCGATTTCATCGTCAAAATTAAAAACAGGCTGATAACAATGAAAAGCCATCGCGAATTTTACGCCAATTCCACTTTTCTTACCACCTTTTTTTATTTTCATCGATTATGTCCATAATTTCATCACATAATTTTGAAGTATTGTGCCGCACAAATTCTTTCGCGCCGGAAATATGCGCTTTTACCAGCTTAATTCTTTCTCGTTTAAACCATCTCTCATCAACATCATCAACTTTTACCGGAAACTTGTTTTCTCCTTCATATTTCTCATACAGAAACTTCGGTATTCGGGACACATTGACGATACAATAATCTATTATGCCGGGTTCCGTGTGTTTCAATATCGCCCCTACATGATCACTCGCCGAGAAATCGTCCGTCTCGCCGGACTCCGTCATAATGTTGCATATGTAAATTTTGACAGCTTTGGAATTTATGATCTCCCTTTGTATCCCCTTGATCAAAAGGTTCGGCATGATACTGGTATACAAACTCCCGGGGCCCAAAACGATCGCGTCAGCCTGCCTTATGGCCTCGATCGATTCCTGCGCGGCGTCACAATTATCCGGCTCAATAAAAAGACGGTCAATGGGACTTTCTTTTTCTTCTCGGATATTACACTCCCCAACGCTCTCTTTTCCGTTTTCTCTTTTTGCTACGAGTTTAATTTTCTGAAGCGTCGCGGGATAAACGTTTCCTCTTATGGCTAGAACTTTGCTGGACTCTCTGATGGCTCCGGCAAAATCTCCCGTAACATGCGAAAGCGCCGTAATGAAAAGATTTCCAAAATTGTGTCCGTCAAGCCCCGCGCCTTTACTGAAACGAAACTGAAAAAGCGCGCCAAGAAGATCCTCTGAATCGGAAAGAGCGACCAAACAATTCCTTATGTCCCCGGGCGGCAAAACGTCAAATTCCTCGCGGAGACGCCCCGAAGACCCTCCGTCATCCGCCACAGTCACTATTGCCGTAATGTTTCCGGTTTTTTGTTTTAGCCCCGTCAAAAGAGTGGAAAGCCCCGTACCTCCGCCAAGCGCCACTATTTTCGGCCCCTTCTCAAGAATGCGCCTTTGGTAAACTTTTTCAACGAGTCTATCCTCTTCTCTGGAAATACGCGGCACCAAAACGGTTACGAACGATTTCAATATTCGTTTCACCGCGATAATAACACACAATATTCCCAGAACGATTATAAGACCGGCCATAGCACGGTTTTCCGTAGTTCTTTCGGAAACGATTATAACGAATCCCATCGAGATCATAAGGATCCCAAAGATCGAAAGCGATATCCAGCGTTTAACCAACATTCCGGGATATAACCATTTAAGTTTTTTCATATTTATGTTTTGGGTAGGTGCCGGTAAAAAAAACGGACATCTTAATTTGAAATGGTCTTTTGAATACGCCGCTTTTTTACCGGCACCTTTAGCCCCTCTTAAGACACCTTGCGTTCTTCATCTCTTATTATCCGTAAAATATCCTGCGACTTTTTAACGCTCAAAAGTCTGTCTCTTATAAATTTATCATCCAACAAACGTGATATTTTGGCTAGAGCTTTAAGATGCGGACCGGGAGTTTCTCCGGGAGCTATTAGAAGAAAAAATATGCGTGTAGGCTCTCCGTCAAGAGATTTAAAATCAAGTCCGGTTTTCGCTATACCGAAAGATGCTATCATTTTTTTTACTTTATGACATTTGGCGTGCGGTATAGCAACACCCTTTCCGATGCCGGTGGAACCCAGCATTTCTCTTTCTTCGAGTTTCTTAAGTATTTCGCCTTTACCGGTCTTTTTAATATTTCCGGAGGCCTCAAGCAAATCCACCAGTTCCGAGAGAACTTCCGTTTTCTTTCGGCCCTTTAGATTTACGCTTACAGCGCTTTCTTCAAGTAAATCAGTAATGTTCATTTTCCTTCTCTCCTTCTAATTTTCTCCCTAATTAAGGGGCACAACTTTGCAGAAACAAGTAAAAAAACAGGAAACTAAAGAAATGGAGCGGGTGATCGGACTCGAACCGACGACAATCACGTTGGCAACGTGATGCTCTACCAACTGAGCTACACCCGCGAATGATAACCAACCGGCCAACCGACCAGCCAAATTGGTACCCGCACAAGGGCTCGAACCTTGGACCCACTGATTAAGAGTCAGTTGCTCTACCAACTGAGCTATGCGGGCACTCTTTTAACAATTTTTGAACCGTATTATAACATGAAAATAACACTAATTCCAAGAATAAACAATATCCCCAAATCCTAATTAGAACGGTGCGTACAAAAAATACTCCTTCGGTATCTCCAAAAAGGGGAATATTTCGGCTTGAGAATGACCCTAATTCAGTTTAATTCATCGCTATCCGCCAACTTTGGCACTTTTTCTTACAA
>JADHWG010000028.1 GCA_016783605.1 Candidatus Omnitrophota bacterium
TTAGTCGGGAAACCCCATGTCCATAAAGTTTTTCAATTTTTTAGCGCGAATCGGATGCCGCAATTTTTTTAACGCTTTTGCTTCTATCTGCCGCACACGTTCTCGTGTAACTTTAAATATTTTTCCAACTTCTTCAAGCGTACGGGGATAACCGTCTCCAATACCGAATCGGAGAGTTAACACTTTTCGTTCACGTTCGGTAAGTGTTTCCAACACATCATCCATCTGTTCTTTAAGCATCGCGTACGCTGTCGCGTTAGCCGGCGAAATTGCGGATTTATCTTCAATGAAATCGCCAAAACTTGTGTCTCCCTCGTCTCCTATCGGAGTTTCGAGCGATATCGGATTCTGGGCGATCTTTATTATGCCTCTCACTTTTTCAACCGGTATTTTCATGGAAGATGCCACTTCTTCCGGCGTTGGTTCGCGACCGTTTTCTTGCACAAGCGCGCGAGAAACTCTTACAAGCTTGTTGATGGTTTCGGTCATATGAACCGGGATCCTGATGGTCCGCGATTGATCGGCTATCGAACGCGTTATCGCCTGACGGATCCACCATGTGGCGTATGTGCTGAACTTATAACCGCGTTCATATTCAAATTTATCCACAGCCTTCATCAATCCCATATTGCCTTCTTGGATCAAGTCAAGAAAGGAAAGCCCTCTATTTGTATATTTTTTCGCGATACTGACCACCAGGCGAAGATTCGCCGCGACAAGTTCTTTTTTTGATTTCGTATACTCAAGTTCGATTTTTTTTAGTTTGTCGCAACTTTCCACAATATTTTCAGCTTTTGTTCCGATCTTTCGAACGTAAGAACGAAGCTGATACTGAAATTTCCGAAGTTCTTTTTTCTTTCGGGTGGTTTTTAATTTTGTTATCCTGTTTTTGATGCGGCGCGCTTCTTCCAGCAGAGGTATAATGGTTTCCGCGACTCTTTCCGCGAGAGAAACGGCAATTTTAAGTTTGCTTACGAGGTCCCTGATCGTTTCCGGTTTTTTAGAAAGTCGAATTCGCCTTAATAACTTTAGTTTTTGTGTTTTTACTCTTTCCACATTGGCCGAAGAATTAATATCAAGCACATCATCGAGATTATAATCATTATCGATCACTGTTTCTATCTCTTCAAGCGCTTGCTCTCTCGCCAAGCTTGTTTCAAATATGATCTCTTTAAACTCTTTTTCCTTTTGCTTTATGCGCATAGCAAGCTCCAATTCCTCACTACGGCTTAAAAGCGGGATCTGCCCCATTTGCTTAAGATACATTTTTACGGGATCATCTATTTGAACAAACTTACGGATCTTTATCTTTTTTTGATCACGTTTTACGGCAAGCGGTATTTTTTCTTCTTCCGACTCTATCAATTTGATGCCTTCCTTCTTTAACACGGCAAACACTTCATCGATCTCATCGGAAGAAACAACTCCGGCGGGAAGTATTTCGTTGATCTCTTCATAGCTTAAAAAACCTTTATCCGTACCAATTTTGATCAGTTTGCGAATAGCCGCGGATTTTTTAACTGATTTATCAGAACCCGGTTTTGTTTTTTTCGCGGACTTTTTGCGATCCGTTTTTGATTTGGCAACTTTTTTTGCGGATTTGACTGTTTTTTTCCGTCTTTTGGGCATAATTTAATTAACCTTTTTTTTGTGGAGAATATTAATTTTCTCCAACAATATCTTTACATTCTCCGAATTCTTAACTTCTTGCGCCTTTTTCAAACTTTCCGTAAGCATTTTTAGCTCATTTTTGTGGTGTTCTTTACGTATATGAGAGATACAATCTTGTGCCGCTTTAAGCGGGTCATCCGTAATTTCAGCCTTTGATAGCGCCTCAAAAAGCGCGGCCTCGGCATTTTCATCCCCACCCAAGCGCGCCACCACTTTCCCCGGAGCTATTTTTTTATCTCCGGGTTCCATGCACGTTCCTATGATCTTGATAACCTTTTTTACGCTCTCGTCCAAAAAATTTTCCAGCCCCACTTCATCTTGGATCTTTTTATACACTTCTTTTTCCGCGCAAGCCAATCCCAAAAGATGAATTTCACTCGTTCGAAAATTTCCCGTTTTATTTCGTGCGGTCAAACTTACGGGTTCATTTTTTCGCGAACGCGCTGATTTCACTTTAACCATTTCCTGTCTCAGCGAACCCTCATGTATTCCCAAACGTTCCGCGAGTTTTTTCAAATAATCCGACTGTACAACCGCGTTATTCACTTTTCTTATCGTAGGGAGCATTTCGCCGCTAATTTCACCGATTGCGCCTATTCCGAATTTTCTGATCAAAAACGCGAGTTTGTATTCAAAAAGACCTAAAGCGGTTTCCACCGCGTTGTCAAACGCTTCTTTTCCATTCTTCTTTATAAAACTGTCTGGGTCTTCACCAACAGGTAACGTCACTATCTTAACTTTTATGTCATTTTCGATCAAAATATCAAGTCCGCGCAAACTCGCGGCTTCTCCCGCTTGATCCGCGTCAAAGATCATTACCGCGGTTTTCGTATATCGCTTGAGCATACTTACCTGTCTCTCGGTAAGCGCGGTTCCGGACGTTGCGACAATATTGCTAATTCCGGATTGAAAAGGTATGATCACATCCATATACCCTTCAACAATCAATACATGGTTCTTTTCCCGAATGCCTCTTTTACAAAAATTCAACCCATACAGTACGTTGCTTTTCGTATATACCGGAGTTTCCGGTGAATTTATGTATTTCGGCAAAGACTTGTCCATAACACGTCCGCCGAAAGCGACAACATTTCCTTTTTCATTAAAAACCGGAAATATTACTCTTTTCCGGAACCTGTCATACGAACCTTTTTCTCCGGTAATAAGCAATCCCGCCTTCTCGGCAAGCTTTAAGGAGAGATTACGTCGTATGCAATATTTTTTAAAACTATCCCAGTTTTCCGGGGCATAACCAATTTTAAATTCTTCAAGCGTTTTGGAACCGATCCCTCGAGAGCGAAGGTATTCTCTTGCCTTCCCGGCACGTTCACTTTTTAAAAAACTCAAATAAAACCCGGCCGCCACTTTATTAATTTCATAAATTTTAGCGGATACGGATTCGGCCTGTCCGTCAGACGCATTAAAACGCGGAAGTTCAATTCCGGCACCTTTGGCCAAAATTTCAACAGCCTCGGGAAAACTCATGCTTTCATATTTCATCACGAAACTGATAGCGTTCCCGCCAGCTCCGCATCCAAAACAGTGATATATTTGTTTCTCCGGACTTACAACAAAAGATGGAGTTTTTTCGTTATGGAACGGACAGTTAGTTTTAAAATTCCTGCCGTTTTTTTTCAAATGAACATAATCTGAAATTACCTCTACTATGTCCACGCTATCCAATATCTGATCAATAAGTTCTTGCGGAAATCTTCCCATAAGCTGCACTCACGCGTCCTGTATCTCCTTTATTGAAACTGTCGCAAAATACCCCAAAATGTCATCCTCGCGAACGCGGGGAGTTTTTTCCCGAGCTCTCACTTATTCCTTCTAAATCGCCTAAACCCGGAACATTCAACAAAATTTAAACTGCCGCGAGGATCAACCGCGTCCAACAAAAGATTAAGCCCCAAATTATCACTTGCGATGTGTCCGGCGATAACATAATTCATAAATTCCGATTTTGCCATTTTATAGCCCGTTTCTCTACAATGCATTCCGATTATTGTTTTTACTCCGGCCTGAGACAAGCGAGCGAACATTTTATCCGGACCGGAAGTTCCGCCGGTCATATCAACAAAAACTTTGCCCGCGTCAGTATCAGGTTTACCGATAAGCAGAAACGGTCCAGCGTTCATTGTCATGGCGTTTTTATATTCCGGCAGGCTTTTTAAGACACTTACAATATTTTTCAATTTTTTCGGTTTTTTATTATCGAAAATTTTCTGCAAAAAAGCGGCGACACAATTATCCGCGGCGGTATGTATGCACATAAAAGGAATTCCAAGAAGTTTCGCCGCGTCAGCCGCTCTTCCGTGATTTGCCGGAGCGACACCGCGAGCAACTTGCTCTATTCTGTCTTTCATAATTCCGCTGGCAACTTCATTCGTAAGACCGTATTTTTCCCATAAAGTCGACTGAATATCCATCACTTTATGCAGCTGCGCGTACGCTCGCCCGGACGGATGATGCGATATGATCAAATCGATCTTTTTTCCTTTTTCATTCAGCTTTTCAGCCAGAAGCACTTCAGAAACATCAATATCGATACCGACCAAAACGTTTTTTATTTGTTCGTCCCCGGAACCGTTCAGTATGCGTGTGTCATAAAAAGGATGTTTTAAACTGTCGCGATCAAAAGTGCTTTTGTCTATTCCGGTTAATTTGCCATATTCTTTTTTCGTACGTTTAAGAGCCTGTTCTATCACCTTTTTCGGCCGCTGGTCTTCCTTCAATCCTTTTTTTACGGCCAGCTCATAAATTGTCTTTAATTTCATTTTTCCTCCGTTTTTCACCGCGCAAAGATCAAGACCGTCACACACTATTCACCGTGATCTAAAAATTGCTCTATGTTGACCGGTTTCGGTTTTTCCGTTTCATCTTCCGAATAAATCACGCCTTTCATCCAATTAAAGATGCTCAAATCAAAATTAATAAAAAAAACACCGGTCTTTGATCCCTCCAGAACCGACGTCTCCACCGATTCGATCGGTATCAACAAAAGAAACATGCCGATTATTCCACAATATACAAACGCTCGAAACGCGGCGATCAACGCTCCGCCCAACCTTTCAAGTATGGCAAAATCTTCACTGCGTACAACGCTCAGCAACCTTTCAAAAACTTTGATCAAAATAATAATTACGACGAAAATTATAAGAAAAGTTACTGCTTTAGTCCATTTTTGAAACAAAAAACCAAAGATCGCTTCCGATACGTAACCATAATATCCAATGGTTACGTAAAGAAGAACCACTGCCCCCACTAACGACGAGATCTGACCGCCCACACCATTACGCAATCCTTTATAAATCATTCCCAACAAAAGAATTACGAAAAGTATATCCAACCAATTAATTTCATTTAATATCTCAGGCAAGGTAATCCCCTCTAATCGAATTGAAAGTATATCATATAAAATTTAGGTTGTCAAACCACCCTAAACAAAAAGGAATTCCCTCAATTGCTCCCTTTTTCTACATTAACCCATCAAAACAACCTCGTAGGTTACACAAAAATATACCAAAAAAAACAACCTCGTAGGTTACTTTTCGACCCACGAGGTTGTTTGAGGTATTTTTTACCTTTAGACCATTAGAAAATTGTCTAATTCATTATTTTTCTTCGTTCTTACCTTAATAATGTCTCCGGCTACATAATTTTTGTTGTTAGATTTCACTTTTACATATTCTCCGGTATATCCTTCCCATTCATATTCTGATCTTTCTCGTTTCTCAACAAGAACTTCAATTTTTTTATCTATGAACTTTCTGCAAAAATCTTTTTCGAGATCTTTTCCAACATGCATCAATTTTTTTACCCGTTCTTTCGCGACGATCGATGAAACTTTATTTTTAAAATGAAACGAAGGCGCGCCGGGTCGGTCACTATATCTGAAAACATGCATTCTTGACGGTTTGATCCCTCGAACAAAATTCAAAGTGGTTTCAAAATCCGACTCGGTTTCTCCGGGAAAGCCCGCGATGATATCGATCGTTATTCCGGCAAGCGGCATTTTTTGTCGAATTTGACTTATCATTCTGCTGAATTTATCCGTATCATAATTTCTGCTCATTCGCTCTAAAACGTTATTCGAACCGCTTTGCAGCGGAATATGAAGATGCCGGCAAATTTTATCGGCTCCGGAAATCACATTTATTAGCTCTTCGGTGATATAATCCGGTTCTATTGAGCTCAATCTTATTCTAAAATCGTCCTTTAGCTCCGTTATTATTTTTAGAAGATCGGGTAAATTTCGTTTTTCTTCGCCTTTCCACGCGCCGAGACATATTCCCGTTAAAACTATTTCCTTGTATCCTTCGCGAATAAGTATTTTGAGTTCATCAATAATACTTTTTTCCATTTTACATCGCGACGGGCCTCTGACCAAACTTACTTTACAATACGAACACCTGTTGTCACATCCGTCCTGTATTTTTAAAAAAGCTCTGGTATGAGAACTGAACCCGGTTATCCCATTTTGTATTTTTCTTTTAGTCTTTGCGACGGATATTTCATAAGGCAGGTTCATTTTATCTTTACCCGGAATCACTCTACATACTTCAGGCATGGATCCCAATTTTAGAATATCATCTTCAAAAACCGCCATGCATCCGGTAACAAAAATTTTAGCCGCAATATTTTCACCCTTAAGTTTACGGATCAGTCTCATTGTTTTGATATCCGCCTGAGACGTAACCGTGCATGAATTGACAATTATTATATCCGCTCGGTTCGACGGCGATTCGTTAAACCCGAATTTTATCAAATTCTCACGCAGAACCTGCTCTTCATACTGGTTCACCTTGCACCCCAAAGATTTAATATAAAATTTCATAACAACCACCTCTCTAAACCCATAACCATCAATTGCGTAGGGGCACATTGCATGTGCCCGAACCTACGGGAATATACGGGCACATGCAATGTGCCCCTACCAAATATAAAATCAACGGAAACTATACGGAGAACTCATAATTAAGTATTGATAGGATGAAAAGTCCGGCAGTATCACTTTTTAATACTTTCCTCCCTAAAGACACAAAACGGGAGTTGTCTCGTGTTGCCAGAATAATTTCCTCCGGAGTAAAATCACCCTCCGGTCCGATAAAAACGAGAACTTTTCCGGATTTAAAAGAAGAGATCGCTTTTTTAAGCGGGATCGTATCTTCATCTAAACACGCGAACAAAACAAGATCATAATTATCCAACTGACCCATAATTTCGTGATATTCAACAATACTTTCAATTTTTGGAACGCGTAAACCGCCACACTGTTTGGACGCCGCCACGGCTATTCTTCGCCATCTTTCCGTCTTCTTTTTTCGAGACGCTTTGTCCGGTCTGACAACTGTCCTTTTACTGATTACGGGAATCACACGAGAAACACCCAGCTCAACGGCTTTTTCAACGATATAATCCATTTTATCTTTTTTGGGAATCGCCTGAGCTAGAACAATTTCTGGTAGGGTCCCCGCGAAAGGCCGTTTCGTAGAGACGATCTCGATAATGATCTTTTTGGATTTTTTATCCACTTCTTTAATGAATCCGGTATACTCTTTACCGGTTCCATCAAAAACCACAATTTTATCTCCCCCTTTAAGTCGCATAACGCCCGCGATGTGATGCGCTTCGGAACCTTTTACGATAATCTCTTTTCGCTTTATATTTTTCGGAGAAACAAAAAATCTGCTCATTATTTCTTACCCCTCGTATATTGTCACAATTCAGGTAACAAATACGTAGGGGCACGGCATGCCGTGCCCTTATCCTTACGAATCGTACACAAATTCGCCAAGACTATTTTTCCCTTTCACCGAATACTTCCGCGGTAAACACGGATATATCACAACTGCCGCTTTTCCACGCGTTAGAGCTAATCCCGGCTTTATTCGCGCAAAGGTTATTCATAAATTCATCTCGCGTCCATCCGGTTTCATCCGCGACTTGCGGCAAATATATTCCGCTTCTAAAACCTTCTTCAACCATAACTCCGTGTCTGCCCATAACTATTTGCTCATAATCGGTAATTTTTTTCATCAGAGACAAAACGGATATTTCAATGTCAATGTCCTTTAATTCATCCAAGCTGACCGGAGAAAACCGAGAATCTTGCGCCGCGCTCGCGATAGCCATATCCCTTACGGTAAGGTCTAATGGACCGGTGGCAATTATGCGCCCGATACACCCGCGTAATCTTCCATTTTTATGCAGTGTCACGAACGCGCCCATTGGCTGCTTAAGTTCTTCATCTGTTGTTTTCGGAACAAAACGCTGTCCGGTTTCAAGATAAAGTTTTATCGTATCCCTCGCGATCTTTAAAAGTTCTCTTCTTTGGGATTCATTCAGCATATCTTGATTCCCCCCTTCATCTTTTTTCAAAGATTCGCTTGAGGCAAGTTCAGTTCGTGCTCCTTTTTTCGCGAAAAGCGCGCTTACATATC
The DNA here is from genome assembly GCA_016783605.1 of Candidatus Omnitrophota bacterium. Lineage (GTDB taxonomy): Bacteria > Omnitrophota > Gorgyraeia > Tantalellales > Tantalellaceae > BS750m-G21. The sequence continues at coordinate 8,115 of JADHWG010000028.1, forward strand.
CCACTACGCGATTTTTTGTAGCCGGCTCGAAATCTCCGGAATTCGCGTATTTAAGAATTATCGCTTCATTCGCGCCAAGCAATCGGCTCGCTCTCATAACGGAATATACCGCGCCATATCCGCACATAAGTTTATGTTTTGTTTTTAAACTGCCCGAATAAAACTCCTCCGGATCAAAATTCTTAATTAATCCTATGGTGTCTTTGTCGGTTTTTTCCGCCTCAAAATACGGCAAATAATGACACATGTCGCTTGAGGCCACGATCACAAAATCTTTTTCACCTTTCAAAACGTTATGAAGCGCGTCTGACAAAAATTGGGAAAGATTTTTGTCCTGATCACACATCGCCAAAAGAACCACCTCCGCGTTCTTAAACATGTTTGCGATGAACGGCAATTGTAATTCAATGGAATTTTCCGATACGAACGCTTTTGGGAATTCTCTAAATTTTGGATTATATCCGATAAATTTTTTTGAAAGATCCGTTTCAATCGAAACGTCGCCGAGAGGCGTCTGGAAATTTTCTTCACTAAAAACCGCGATACAGTCGGGGATATGCAGTTTGTGAGAAAAACCCACCACGATAATCTTTGTTGGTTTTTGGTAAGCTATCGCTTTATACGTATACGCCGCGATGGGACCGGAAAACCTGATTCCCGCGTGCGGAGCAATACAGCCGATAATTTCGCCGCCAAAGTCTCCTATGGAAGCCGCGCTCAGATACTCACCGATCTCTTTTCTCAATAGATCAGGCGAAGATTTATACCACACACCCGCCAGATCCGCCTTTTTCGCGATTACCGGACTCGCAAACATACCGAACGCGATCACAAAAACCGCAATTGAAACCAGCTTCTTCATATGGAGCCCCTTTCCGCGGGTGAAACCCGGTCCCACCTACGAGGTGGATTTCGGGGCAGGGTTTACATTGAGCTCAAATTTTTTGTGTTTATCCTGCGCCGTTCTTAACGCGTTTTCTACGGCTTTGATTATCGCTTTACTGGTGATGGTCGCGCCGGTAATGGTGTCAACATCCAGTGATTGTTTCGCGATGATCTTTCCCGTAACTTTCTTGGCTTTTTCAACATATCTTCCACCTCTTGCCTCAAAAACGTCTATACGCGTTATCCTGTGACGTGTAACATGTACCACCACCTGGGTAACAAAACCAAGATACTTTTGCTCTCCTTTATAGACACCGTCCGGGATTTCGGAAAGATCGATATTTTTAATTTGCATTTGGGCCGTAACGCGCGCGCCGATAAAAGCGGCCGTACCGGTTATCGCGGCGGCAATAGCTGTAATTACGACTATTATAACGAAAGTTTTTTTCATAATTCCGTCCTTTCTTTTAATGCGCAATTTTACAGACACATCAGCAAAATAAATGCAACTATAACAAAAATGGTAATCGCGGCGATTATAACCCAATGTGACGAATATTTCATCTTCCCCAAAACACCTACGCCGCGCTCGAGGTTTTCCCCGCAATAAAGACATAAAAGCGCCTCGTCATCATCAATCGGCTTTCCGCAACGCGGACAAACATATTCTGCCATCAATAAGGTTCCTGTTTTATCGAACACTAACTTGCGAAAATTATCATAACACCGAAACAAACTGTTTTCATTTTTTCGGTCTTACTCATAATGCGTCCACATCCGAATAATTTTTACTGATCTTGATTTTTTCATTACCTGATAAACCAAACGATGTTGAATATTTATCCTGCGGGAATATGCCCCTTTTAAATCACCTACCAATTTTTCATACGGCGGATTCGTTTTAAACGGATTGACTTTCAAGACTTGAAGTATCTCTTCGGCTTTTGTACGCAGATCACCGGAGGCGAGTTTTTTCGCGTCCTTTTCAGCTTGTTTCGTATAGAAAAGTTTCCAGTTTACCACTTTAATTCTCTACTACACTTCTTTAACGGAGTTTTTAGCCCTTTCTGAATGGATTTACGCATCCCCGGAACTGATACAAGATACAAAGTTTCCTTTATGGCACGCCAATCTTCTTCTGATATTAAGATCGCGGTATGCCTTTTACCTGTTATCTGTATCGGTTCATGCGTTTGGGCGGTTTTATCAAGCAGTTTATAAAGTTTAGCCCTCGCTTCACTTGCTGTAAGTGTGGTCATTATGCTTACCTCCAACTAAAGCGTACCACATATCGTACGTGATGTCAAGTTTTCCCCGTCACCAACAATCTAGCCTGCCATAAACCTGAGTATAGTACCCGAGCAAAGCGAGTGGTACTATACGAATGGTTTTAATACTCGCCCCAAACCACTCTCTTCGTTCGGGTTTAGGGCATAAACCCTTCTCTCGTTTATTCCTTTTTTATGGCTTGCCATAAACCTGAGTATAGTACCCGAGCAAAGCGAGTGGTACTATACGAATGGTTTATGGTGGAGCAGATGGGACTTGAACCCACGACCCCCACGTTGCGAACGTGATGCTCTTCCAGCTGAGCTACTGCCCCATTATTTCGTTCTTCGAACCCACCTCTACCATTCCGCAATTCTTCCTGTCATTCCCGCGCTTGTCCGGCTTTGCCGGGAACGCGGGAATCTCAATCCTTAACTCTATACCGCGATCCTTACGTAAGATGTATCTTATAATCCGGTTCATCCCCTTTAACCAAGATATGTCCTTCTCTGGCAAGCCACCCTATACTCATCAATACGACATCTCGTTCTTTATCCAAATTTTCGATAATATCATTGGCACGAGCTTCTTTTCCATGATTATCGAGATAATTCCAGATCTCACCCGCGACAATACCTATTTTCGTGATCATTTCGCTCTTCCCCCTGTAAAACGTTACTGGATAAAACAAACAACTTTCATTATCAGACATTTGCCTTTTTAGTCAAGTTTTTTTCTTCATTAAGTTCCGAATCGGCTCGCTGATTATAACTCGCGCACCTCGGACATTTTGAAATAACGTCGTGTTTTGAGTCAACATAAGTAAGAGCGCAGATGGAACAGCGCCATATGTGTTTCTCATCGGAACTAAAAGTTTTCAATTTCGTACCAAAATTAAAAAAAGACCACACGATCAATATGACCACAGCCGACAAAAAAAGATACAAAAAAAGCGCCGTCGCGATGCTGACTTTTATCATTGATTATCCTCCGATGGTGTTTAAAATAACCTCTATTTCACACCATTCATCTTTCCATAAAACATTTTTTTTCGGCGGAGAAAGACGATCTTTTATCAATCTTGAAGCTTTTATGTCCAATTGAGGATATCCGGTAGTAGTTAAAAGCTCCGTTCTTTTGATCTTTCCGTCTGTGCCCATTAGAGCCTTAAATTTGGCTTTAAAAAGCTTTTTTTTGCCATATAATCCATATTGCACAAAAAATGTATCCGGACGATAAATAATTTTTCTGCGCGTATTCTCGTTTTCTAACCGCGCGCGCCGGTTTAAAGAATTTTCGCGCCCGGAATCCGTAACAAACTCGGGAACCGCCTTATCTCCGATCAAAAAACCTTTCACAGCATTATCCATCACCGTATCCAAACGTCCCGGAAACTTTTGAACATACGGTTTTTGCTTGGGGAGACGAACCTTTTCCAAATAATCTTTTTCCTTCGTTTGTATCATTTGCCCGCCGGCACCCTTGAAAAATGGTACGGTGTTCTCTATCATTATGTCGAAAGACGCTTTTTTCAATATTGCTCCTAAAAAATCAATGCGAGTATAAGCGCACCTGCGCTTTCCTCCTTCCGGATAAATTATTGCGACTGCCGACATACCTATAATATGCGCCGCAAGAGATATCAAAAGAGCCGTTCGTAAATTTTTGCTGATCATACATGTTCCTTATTATCTAACCCCTGTTTTTGCGAGCCGGATAATCTTATTGCGTTGTGGCAATGTTTATTTGCCTAACTTCCATTTGTCTGCAAATGTCCCAAACTTCTATCGCTTTTCCGAGATTGGATTCTTTATCGGCTTTTATCAAAAGCGGCTGTTCATCTCTTGCCGCCACGGTAATTCGGGAAACGAGTTCATCGTAAGAAACCGGTCTTTCGTTAATAAAAACTTCGTTTTCACCGGTTATCGCCACAACTAAAAGCTCTTTATGCAAAACTTCGCTGGTAACGGCCTTCGGCAAATTCACCCTTATCCCGGGCTGAAAAACAAAACTCGACGTCAACATAAAAAATATAAGAAGCAGGAACACAACGTCAATAAGCGGCGCGATATCAAGCCGGCCTTTTTCTAAAAAAATTTTTCGTTTAAATCTCATCGTCAGTCCTTTTTGTCCCGAGTATGTTAACAAGATCCGTCGCGCTCTTTTCCATTTCCAGCACAAACCCGTCAACTTTTGTCACCAAGAAATTATAAGCGACATATGTCGGTATCGCCACGGCAAGCCCCGCCACGGTCGTGATCAACGCTTCCCATATCCCTCCGGCAAGATCACCCGGATTCACCGGCGTCATAACCACAGCCTTTTGTTCAATAACCTGAAACGCTCTCACCATACCGGTAACGGTCCCTAAAAGACCCAACAGCGGCGCCACATGAGCGATCGTTGCCAAAACTCCAAGATTTTTCTCCAAACGCGGCACTTCATGGAGCCCGGCATCTTCCACGGATTCTTTAATTTCAGAACGCGGTCGATCATGTTTTAAAATGCCGGCCTTTAATATTTCCGCTATCGGACCGGGCATAACATTGCATTTATCGATCGCAAGCATGATCTTGTTCCGTTTTAACGTTTCGGCAATATCTTCCATAAATTCTTTAGTGTTGATTTTCGCGCGCCATAAATGCCATAATCTTTCGATCACCACCGCGGAAGCGATAATCGAACACACAAGTATAAGAAACATCAGCGGCCCGCCCTTAACCATAAGATCCCACATGTTTTCGTCCCTCCTGTCTTGTTATTAGAACACCACCATTGGGGTGTTTACACGAAAAATGACAAGCTTGTCATTAATTCGTCAATTACTCCGCAAACTATGCAATTTTATTTTTTCTTTGGCGTATTCCGCTTCCTGACCGGTATTTTCCGCCATTTTTCGGTATAAGCTGAACGCTCTTTCATCTTTTCCATGTTTTTCCAAAAGTTTGGCGCATTTTAAGCGCGCGCGCGTCACCCAAAACTTGCCTTTAGGATATTTGTATTCAACTTTGAGATATTCTTCAACCGCTTTACCTTCCATCCCCATTTTTTCGTAACATTCGGCCTCGTCAAACTGTAATTGCGCGTTTATTTCCGAATTTTCTTCCCCTCGAGCCACTTTAAAATATTCCACGGCCAAAACAAAATTATTCTGAGTTTTCAGTATCGTCCCGATCCTGCTGTTGGCGATATTGGTTATTCGGCTTTTCGGATGCTTTTGTATCAGCATTTCGTATTTCGGAAGCGCCTTGTGATATTCGCCTTTACGCTTATAGATGTCTCCTATCGCGAGTATCGCCTGCGGCACCCATTTGCTCCGGGAAGTTTGTTTTATCACGATTTCGAATTGTTTTAACGACTCTTTTATCAGATTCATATCATAAAACACCCAGCCAAGCCAATACGCCGCGTCATCGCTGAAAGAACTTCCGGGAAATTCGTTGATCACTTCAGTAAAATATTTTTTCGCGTTCACAAAATCGCCCCTGCCGTAAAAATATTCCCCGAACCACAACTTTATCCCGGAAGTTAACAAACTACCGTTATCTTCTTTCATAAGGCGTTTAAATATTTCCAACGCCTTCTTCTCTTTTCCCATTTTGTAGTACGACCATCCGGCATGATACCATGCCCTTAACCGAAGCCGCCTATTTTTCGTGCTTCTGCCCATTTTTTCGTATATTTCAACGGCTTCTTTATAATTGGCGCCGTTATATAACGCATTCCCTTTTTGAAGAACCGCTTCGTTCCTAAGACTGCTGGCGGGAAACTTTTTTACCAATTTCTCGAATTGAAGAACGGAAGTGGCAAAATCTCCCTTCTGTGAATAAAGCAATCCAAGTTGATAATACGCTCTATCATGCAAATATGATCCCGGAAAGTTCACAATCAAAGATTGAAACGCGAGTATCGCGGCATCATTTCTATCCATTTTTTCGAGTACAACCGCAATTTCATATTGCGCGTGAGGGGCAAGAATACTCCCCGGAAAATCCCTAAGCACTTGGTCATAGACGTTAAACGCCAGCTCATTTTCTCCGCGACCGAGATGAATGTTGCCGATATTGCATAAAGCATTTGCTTTGAGATCTTCGTTATCAGCCAATTCAACCGTCTTTCGATATTCGTTCAACGCTTTTTCTTCTTTACCGCTGGCAAGATACGCCCAGCCCAAATTGTAACGCATCTTATCCAAAAGCTCGCTGTTTGGATATTTTTTTATCGCCTCTTCATAAACGGCTATCGCCTCTTCCTTTTTTCCCATTTCACTCAAAGCATCCCCGCACCAATAATACGCGTCGTCTGTCCAGTCGTTGAAGGGAACTTCTTCAATGATCCGCGTGTATATTTTAACCGTTTTTTCGTGAGTGCCATTTTTTGAACTTATTTGAGCCAACCCCACCAGAGCCGCGCTTTCCGTGACGGGATCGGTATTTTCTCCGAGAACGTAATTAAACCACTTTTCGCTCTCCTTCGTTTGTTTCAAATTTAAATACGCTTTTGCCAAACGATATCCGGCAATACCGTTCCATGGTTTGTTGGCGCCGCCTTTAACAGCGTTTTCAAGTTCTTCCACCGCTTTTCGAAAATTACCCTGCTTGTAATAACAGTCCCCAAGCATATAGTAGGCATCAAATATCCGTTCGTTTATCGGATACTTCCTGACAAAAACCTTTAATTTTTTTCCGGCATCTTTATACCTCGCGTTTCGATAGAAAATTTCAGATATCTGATACAACGCTTCCGCGGCAAGTTTGTTTTTTGAATATTCTCGAAAAACCTTATCGAACATTTTGATGGATGCCCTATGTTCTCCCAATTTTTCATAACACCACGCTTCGGAATAGAGTGAATACGGAACATATTCGCTTGAGGGATATTTTTGCACCAACATATGATAAAAAACCAAAGCCTGTTCGAAATTGTTTTCTTTGAAATAAACTTCAGCGATCCAATATATGGCATGTTCGGCAAATTCGCTGTCGCCGAATCTATCGATCACAATATTAAACTCAACCAATGCCTTCCCGGGAAACATTTTTTCATAATAAACTTTCCCCAGAAGAAAATGACTTTCCGCTTCAACGTCTTTGGAAATATCCAAAACCAACAACGTGTTCAATTTTCTTTCCGCCAGATCACAAAACCCATCTTCAACAGCCTTCCGAACAAAATCAAGCTCAGCCCGCAAAGACACTTCCTCCGCCAACAAAGCCCCCCCACCAGCCAAAACCAACACCCCCAACAAAACCCCCCCCAAAATTCCACCTCGTAGGTGGAACCCAAAAATCGCACCTCGTAGGTGCAATTTCGGTTTTTCTCCACTTCGAAAGCAAAATCGCCCGCTTTTACCTTGCCTTACTCCACTTTTCTTCAAGAATCGCTCCTTAAATGGGACTGCGCCAAAACAACCTCGTAGGTTGAAACCTACGAGGTTGTTTTGAAGGTTGTTAGTGTTAGTGGGGCATATCACCACAAATAACACTTTATTGCAACAGCTCTTTTAAATATGTTCCGGTGTATGAACGTTTGTTCGCCACCACTTCTTCCGGCGTTCCGGATGCGACCAATTCTCCGCCTTCGTCTCCACCTGCCGGTCCAAGATCGATTATGTGATCCGCCGATTTAATTACATCCAAGTTATGTTCGATCACCAACACCGTATTACCGGTGGAAACCAACGCATGAAGAACGTCTAAAAGTTTGTGTATATCCGCGAAATGTAGTCCCGTAGTCGGCTCATCCAGAATATACAGTGTCTTTCCCGTAGCGGTTTTTGACAATTCCGTCCCCAATTTTACTCGTTGGGCCTCTCCCCCGGAAAGAGTGGTCGCCTGCTGACCCAATTTCATGTATCCAAGTCCGACGTCATACAATGTTTTCAATTTATTTTTTACAGGAGTCACGTTTTCAAAAATTTTAAGCGCGTCTTCTATGCTTAGCTCCAAAATTTCTGAAATATTGTATCCCTTGTATCGGACTTCAAGAGTCTGATCGTTAAATCTTTTTCCGCGGCAAACCTGACATTCAACATATACATCCGGCAAAAAATGCATTTCAATTTTTTTTACACCGTCACCTCTACACGCTTCACATCTGCCGCCTTTCACATTAAAACTAAATCTGCCGGGTTTATAGCCGCGCATTCGCGATTCCGGCAAAAAACTGAAAAGTTTTCTTATCGGATCGAACGCGCCGGTATACGTTGCCGGATTCGACCGCGGTGTTCGCCCGATCGGAGACTGATCGATCACAACCACTTTGTCGATATGTTTAATGCCTTTTATTGACTTGTGTTTACCGGGTTTCGATTTTGATCTGTAAAGTTTTTTTGCCAATGTGCGGTATAAGATATCGTCCACCAGCGTGCTTTTGCCGCTTCCGGAAACACCTGTCACACAATTAAACACGCTAAGCGGAATTTTTATGTTCAGGTTCTTCAAATTATGTTCCCGGGCTCCTAAAATTTCAAGTTGTTTTTTTCTATTAGGCTTCCGGCGTTTTTTCGGAATTTCTATTTTGAGGTCCCCTCGCAGGTATTTCCCGGTGAGAGATTTACGGCTTTTGAGGATTTCTTCCAAAGCGCCTTCGGCGACAATTTCACCACCGGCCTCTCCCGCTCCCGGTCCCAGATCAATAATGTGATCGGCTTTACGTATGGTCAGTTCGTCATGTTCCACAACAATAAGCGTGTTCCCCAATTCTCGGAGCGCCGTTAACGTATCAAGAAGTTTCTGATTGTCTTTCTGATGAAGCCCGATACTCGGTTCGTCCAAAACATATAAAACTCCGACAAGCCCCGCTCCGATCTGTGTGGCAAGCCGAATGCGTTGGTCTTCCCCTCCGGAAAGTGTATTACTCTTTCTATCCAGCGTAAGATACCCAAGTCCGACGTTTTGCATGAACTTTAAACGCGCGTTTATCTCTTTAAGCGCTTCTTCCGCGATCTTTTTTTTCATCGCGTCCAATTTGAGTCCGCCAAAATAATCTATCGCGCTTTTTATGGACATCTTCCCGATATCCGCAATGTTCTTCCCGGAAATAAACACACTGCGTGATTCCGCTTTAAGCCTCTGCCCTTTACATTCGGGACATTTGCGAACCGACATAAATCCGCTTATCATTTCTTTTATGTAATCGCTCTCGGAATACCGGAATCGACGTTCAAGATTCGGAATAATGCCTTCAAATTCCGATTCCGTGTCACCATACAACACCATTCGTTTTTGTTTCGCCGTAAGACTTTTATACGGCGCGTCATAATCCACTCCGTAATACCTTGCCCACCTTCTAAGCCGCCTCCTGTAATGAAGAATTATTCCTTTACCGCCGCGTTTCCATGGAAGAACAGCTCGAATAAGCGCCTCGTCTTTGTTCGGAACAACAAGTTCGGGATCGATCTTCATTTTATTCCCCAACCCGTTACATGCCCCGCACGCGCCGTAAGGACTGTTAAATGAAAAGTTTCTTGGAGCCGCTTTTTCAAAACTTATTCCGCATTTTATACACGTATTTTTTTCGCTGAACAGAATATCGTCCCCACCCGAGCCATTTTTACGCGCCGGAGACACAATAACGACACCGGATCCCATTCTGAGCGCGATTTCAATCGAATCGGATAACCGCGTACGGATATCGTCATTTATGGTAATCCTGTCAACAACAGCTTCAATGGTATGCGCCACTTTTTTGTTCAACCTTGGAATATTGTCACCGATTTCAATAATTTCACCATCAATTCGAATTCGAATAAGTCCTTCTTTTCTCGCTTCTTTCATCACATCAATATGTTCGCCTTTTCTTCCTGAGATAAGCGGAGCAAGAATTAAAATTGAAGTTCCTTTCGGAAAAGACAGAATTCTATCAACAATTTGTTGCGGACTTTGACTGGAAACTTCCTTCCCGCATCTGGGACAATGCTGGTCACCGATCCGCGCGAAAAGAAGACGAAGATAATCATAGATCTCGGTTTGAGTGCCAACGGTCGAACGCGGATTTTTCCCGCCGGTTCTTTGTTCAATACTAATTGTCGGAGACAACCCCTCGGCATAATCCATGTGCGGCTTTTGAAGCTGTTCAATAAACTGTCTCGCGTAACTCGACAACGATTCGACATATCGCCTCTGCCCCTCCGCGTATATCGTGTCAAACGCCAGAGACGACTTTCCCGAACCTGAAAGCCCGGTAACCACACACAAAGAATCCCGCGGAATCTTAACATCGATCCCCTTAAGATTATGTTCACGCGCTCCCTTGATGACAATAAAATCTTTTTTGCCCATAGAAAATAATTTTAACACAACACCACATCAATCACAAGGTCAGACTTCACAAACAAAAACCAAAAAAATCCCCAAAAATACCCGTCACCACATCCTACCACCAACAACCTCGTAGGTTGAACCTACGAGGTTCAACCTACGAGGTTGTCAAGGGACAGGACAGCGATCACAAAAGAGCTACATTTTCCTTCACTAAACGGCGAAGAATAATTTGATTTTTCGTGAAAAATTCGGTAAAATATACTGCATAACCGAAAGGGGGAGCTATGCACATTGGCATAGGCAAAAGAATCCACAGTCTTCGTAAAGAAAAAAACATGACACTTGAGGAACTTTCCAAACAAAGCGGCGTTGCTTTGGCAACTTTAAGTCGGATGGAAAACGGCAAAATGCCGGGCACTCTCAATTCTCATCAAAAAATATGCAAAGCTCTTGGAGCGTCGATCGGTGACCTTTATCAAGAACTTGAGGATGAAATAAAAACAGTTGAACTGGTGTCCGAAAAAAAACGAACCGAACACTTTGTCCACGCGCATAACGCAAAATATGAACTTCTGGTAACAAAAACTATGGACAAAAAAATTATGCCGCTGATGATAAAGATCGCCTCCGGCGGACAAACGCAAGAAGAAAAAAATTCACCGGGTGTGGAAAAATTCGTATACATGCTAAAAGGAACTCTTAACGTCATCGTCGGAAATCAGCCATACACCTTGAATACGGGCGACAGCTTATATTTTGACGCTTCACTCACTCATTCTTTCAGCAACAAAGCGCAATCTGACATGGAAGCTATCTGCATAATTTCACCACCCGCCCTATAACCCAAATTCCACCAGAGTAGGTGAAACAAAGGTTTAGAGCGGTTCGTAACAACAAACGGAGGCAAATCATGGACGAGAGAAAACAAATACTGATATGCGACGACGAAGAAGGCATCCGAGAATCTCTAAACCTCATATTGGAAAATAAATATTCCCTATCTTTCGCGACAAACGGCGACGAAGCCATAGAAAAGGCGAAAAATAAAAAATACGACGTTATTCTTCTCGACATCAAAATGCCTTCAAAAAACGGACTTGAAACATTAGAAGAACTCCGTAAAATTTCCCCTTCTCCCAAAGTTATAATCATTACAGGTTACCAAAGCGTTGAAACCGCGTCAAAAGCCATAAAACTCGGCGCGATGGACTACATAACCAAACCTTTCGCGGTAAACGAAGTACACGAAAAAGTGGAAAAACTTCTATAGACAAATTACATTCACATCCCCATATGATTTGCAAATAATGGTACTATTTTGAAATGCGTAGGGGCACGGCATGCCGTGCCCCTATCTTTACGAATCGTGCCTTCTATAAAATTGATAGATGATTTTGATTACATCGATTGTGTGTATACTGTTACCTGAATCGTAACAATATACGGGCTGTAGGAATTTCATTCCTAAATGTATTACTTCCAATTAAATCAAATGATAGGCAATTTACCTTTACGATAGGTTAACAAAAACGCGCTTGCAACTACGGGGTCAAATTGTGTGCCTGAATTGTCTTTTATTATCTGTACAGCTATTTCAGCCATTTTTTTCTGCCGATAAGGTCTGTCGCTTGTAATTGCGTCAAAAGTGTCCGCGACGGCAATTATACGCGCGATAAACGGTATTTCTTCACCCTTCATCCCATCCGGATACCCCGCTCCATCAAACCTTTCATGATGCGCCCGAACCTCTTTCGCGATGTCACCAAGCTCTCTTATCGGATAAAGAATGGCCGCGCCGGTTATGGAATGTTCTTTAACTTTTTCATATTCTTTTTTCGTAAGCTGTTTTCTTTTGTTCAAAATACTGTCGGTTACACCGATCTTTCCGACATCATGAAGAAGCGCCGCGATATGCAAAGTTTCTTTAAAATTCTTATACGCTTTCGCTTCCGGAATATCTTCAAGCTCCTCAGCCATCGCTAAAGCGTATCTGGTAACCCTCTCCGTATGACCATGCGTGTAAGGATCCCTCGCGTCGATCGCCGCGGCAAGCGAGATCGCCGTATGAACAAAAAGGCTGTGTTCCCTTTCATAAAGCCTGTGCACTTCCATAACTTTTTCCTGCAAACTCTGAATAAGCTGCGTATTCGAAAGCGCCATGGCAACATCGTTGGCAAGCGTCTTAAAAAAACCTATTTCCTGACGTGAAAATTTAATATTCGACAGCTTCTTCCCCAATATAAAAATCCCCATTAACTCTTTTTTGTATACAACGGGAATACAAACATTGGCCTTTAAAAGCTCCATCTGACGAAGAGTTAACTCTATTAATTCCGACAACTCTTCATCTTTTTTTACAATATCACTTTTCTCACCAATATCCAAAAGCTCCTTATATTCCAAAGCCCCGCTTTCAGATAACCTATAATTATGCCGTTCCTTAAACATCTTAACAAGCGGATTATCCAGCGTGATCCGCAAAAATCCAATAGGGATTTTCATCCCTTCAGCACCTTTACTGTCCAGAATATTGAACGATTTTCTGGATTTGTCATATAACAGCATGGCAGTATGCGTTACCTTCACCTGCTCATCGATTATTCTCACTATCATTCGAATAAGCCGTTCCGGTTTCTTAAATCGGATCATCGTGTGTGATGCATTCTCCAGAATATATTGGTAATCAAGTTCCGGTTCCTGCCGCTTCAGCATATCGTCTCCGTCCAAAGGAATAAGCGCGCCGTCACAATTACGCATTTTCCCGACAATCCAGTCCTGAACTTTTAGCCAATTATCATCATGCGACATACACCACCTCCTTCAACTCTCCCCCTCTTTTCAAACTACCCATTATCCACAATTAAACGTAACCCGCAGAGATCGGTAGTTAATTTAAAATACGTAGGGGCACGGCACGCCGTGCCCTTACCCTTGCGATTTGAGGTAATAGCCACAGCATAAACCAACCCTACCCGCACGTATCCATTTTTATTCGTTTCGCCATAGCAAGAACCGTTTTCTCAAGCTGTTCCAAAACAAGCGGCTTGGTAATATATTCCGACGCGCCGCATTTTCGTGCCTCTTTGGCAACATCAATGTCATTGATCGCGGTGACCATTATCACTTTTATATCATCCCCGCGCTCACGTATCGCTTTAAGTGTTTCTATCCCGTTCATTACCGGCATCTTCATGTCCAATAACAGTATCTTAGGCCGTTCCTTTTGGATTATATCAAGCGCGTCTTCTCCGTTGTATGCCACAAACACATTGAAATGCCGTTCTTTGAAAAATTTTTGTACAAAATCACAAATATCCGCTTCATCGTCAACGACCAATAGTTTTACCATTGAACCACCTTTCTTCTAACCATTTAATCCCGCGGCCTGATTAACCAAATTTTCCAAATGTTTAAGACTCGATATCGGTTTTTCTATATACGCGTAAACCCCTTCTTTCATTAACCGCGCTTTCGTCTTACCGGAATCACTGTAAGCGGTAATAAAAATAAACCCCATATTCGGATATAACTTCTTTGTCCGGCGCATAACCTCATCCCCATTGATCCCCACCATTTTTAGATCCAAAAGAACCACATCATATTTTTTCCGTGTCAAAAGTTCGAGCGCCGAATCTCCGTCAACACTCACGTCCACATCATAACCCCTGGGTTCAAAATATTGCTTCAAGAGCTCCGTAAAATTTTTCTCATCATCCACCGACAAAATTCTTAAGTTTCTCATGCTGTCCTTTCTTGTAGTTGACCTCAACTCCCTTGCCATCCCCGCGCCTCCTTTGTCATTCCCACGTCCCATTTGTCACTCCCGTACCCTATTTGTCACTCCCGTATCCCATTTGTCATGCCCGTACCCCACTTGTCATTCCCGCGAAAGCGGGAATCTCAATCGCAAAATTCTACCATTTTACCGCTTGTCCGACTCTATCGCGTCAAAAATTAAAAGAAAAGTGGTCCCTTTCCCCAACTCACTCCGCACGCTGATCTTCCCTTTATTCTTCTCAATTATCTGCTTGACTATATACAGCCCCAACCCCGTCCCTTTTCCCGGATCTTTCGTAGTATAAAACGGATCGAATATTTGCTCCAATTCCGATTTCGATATCCCTACACCCGTGTCTTCAATTTCCACATAAACCTTCTTACCACTACTCGACAACCTTATAAAAATTTCTCCCGCGTCTTTTATGGACTGAACCGCGTTCCGTATAATATTGAAAAATATCTCCTGCAACTGCTTACGATCCGCCGAAATATTCGGAAGATCCTCCGGAATTTCCTTATTGATAGTAATGTTATCCAATTTAAGATCATGCTCCAACAAAGAGATCACTACCTTCACCTCTTTACCGAGAGAAATATCATCCAAAATTTCTCCCGTCGCGGGTTTGGCAAACGAAGAGAGTTTACGAGTAATAAGCGTCGCCCTATCCGTTTCATGAATAACCTTCATCATAATTTCCTGCGCTTTTGCCAAAAGCTCCTTTTGTGTCTTACCCTTATAAACACCTTCAGCAATATTTAAAAGAAACATCTCGCACTGCCCGCGAGCAATCCCCAAAGGATTACAGATCTCATGATTTATCCCGGCGGAAAGCGTCCCGATAACAGCCATTTTTTCCCTCTGCGCGGCTCGAGCCTGCGCCTTCGAAAGCTCCTGAAAAAGCGTAGCGTTCGTTATCGCGATCGAAAGCGTTTTCGCCAACGGAAGCAAAACATCGATATCATCCTGCGTGAACTCTTCATCCGATTTCTTTTTCCCCAAAGAAAGTATTCCAACCATTTCACCATGATGCGTAAGCGGGATCACAAGGGCCGTTTCCAACTTCTGAAGTTCCTGCATTATATTCGGCGGCGGTTTTTTCCCCTTCCGAACCCCATTTAACATAAAATATTTTTTTCTCTTGCGCATATATCCGGAGAAAGTCCCGTTTTCCTTCAGCACTATGGAGATCTTATCCGAATTCTCCGGCAAAACCGATGCCGCCAACTGATATTGCTCACCATCTTCGTCATAAAGGAAAAGCAAAGTATTTTCCAACTTAAGTATTTCCGCCAGCTTATTAACCGTAAGATGCACCAGATCATTAAACTCAATAACCGTCAAAACATCCTCAGAAAAAGTCCTAAGCAAATGCTTATAATCATATTTTTCCTGAAACAAAAACTTATCCGTGACACTCCGCAAAAAATTTTCCAACGGCCGCAAGATCAAAACAATAACAAAAACCGAAGGCAAAAGCGCGATCCACCG